>JBJOEQ010000029.1:0-23283 GCA_046049195.1 Actinomycetota bacterium
ATACTTTGGACCAACAAGCACACATCCAAGGCACACGAGTGTGAACATAGTGATGCCCGTAGCAACAAATGCAGTTTGTCGGCCATAGTGCTCGTACACAATGCCTGCGGTCATTGCAACAATGCCGCCGGTGAGTGTTTGAATTCCACCAAGCAGTCCAGATGCTCCGGCTTGGCGTTCTGGTGGGGCAACTTGAGCAACGGCAATGCCGGTACCAGTGACGGTCAGCGCATCGAGCGCCGACTGAGTGACGCCGATGCCGAGCATCCAATATGGACTGCCGATAAACCCATACGACGTCATATAAAAAGCGCCAAGCGCTAGTCCGAAAGCACTGACACGGAATGGACCATATTTTTGTGCGATGGTGCCGCCAACAGTTGCAAACAAAATCCACGGCATACCAAAAATAGAAATGCCGGCATTGCCCACCCAATTTGGTGCGCCCATGTCATCCATCATCACTACCCAGAGTGGATCAAACACGCCGATCATCACGTAGAGCGCAACACCGATGAGTATTGCGCCAGTGAGTGGTCTGATGCGCAACAAATCGATAGCAAAGCGTTCGGTTGTGCGATCTTCGGCTGGGGTTTCTTCGATCTCTTCGCGCGCAATTAACGCCACCATCACGATAAGGATTGCTGCGATGATCAGGAAAGGTGCTGCTAAACCAAATGTGCCAACGGTGAGTGCTGAAATGATTGGCCCGAGTGCAAAACCACCTACCTCGATCGCAACACCGCGACCCAAGTTGGTTCCCATGTTTTCCCGGTCACTGACAATTACGATGCGCTTGATGGCAGGAATTGCGATGCCGGCACCGATGCCCATCAACACACGGCCACAAATAAAGCCGGTCATTGATGAGCCGTACGCCATCACGACCGCACCCACCACATTTGCTGCCACGCCCCACGTCATCAACCTCCGAGCATGACCCTTGTCGGCAAATGGGGCAATGGTCAATTGGGCTACAAACGAAGTAAAAAATCCGGCGGCAATGATGATGCCGAGGCCAGTTTCCTGAATGCCAAATTTGTCACGCCAGTCGTCAAGCATCGTAAACATGACGCCATATCCGGCCGCAAGAAAACCCATTGCAATCTGCAAAATGTTGATCAATCGCTTATGGGCCACCGAGCCACACTAGACCAACACTGATTGTCCGTAGGATGTTGTTATGGATGTCGCAGTTGTTGATTACCAATCACCGGATGCACCAAAACGTTTTACCGAGTCGTTGCGTGATACTGGTTTTGCTGTGCTCACCAATCATCCCGTGCAGTACGACATGGTGCAACAATTGCAAAACGAGTGGTTAAATTTTTTTCGCACGGGTAACAAGTGGGATTATTTGCCGAGCGAAGGTGGACAAGATGGATATCGTCCGCTCGAAGAAGCCGAGAGAGCAGTTGGTGCAGCACTTCCCGACATCAAAGAGTATTTTCACTGGTATCCATGGGGTCGTCAGCCAACTGTTGAGTCTGCAAGTGCGGCCGCTATGTATCAAGCCGGTTGGTCGCTTGCTGCAGAGTTGTTGACATGGGTGGAAGCAAATACGCCGAGCAGCATTTCCAAATCTTTTTCGATGCCGCTTTCCGAAATGATCGTTGGCACGAAGCGCACGCTGCTGCGTATTTTGCATTACCCGCCCCTCAAGGGAAACGAGCCAGTGGGTTCAGTGCGGGCGGCGGCTCACGAAGACATCAACATGATTACTGTGCTCCCTGCAGCAAATGAGCCTGGTTTGCAAGTGCGCGACCTAGATGGCAAGTGGCACGACGTGCCGTGTGACCCGGGCAGCGTGGCGATCAATGCTGGTGACATGCTCAAATATGTGACTGGTGGTTACTACCCGAGCACGACTCATCAAGTGATCAATCCAGTTGGTGAATCAGCAACGAGATCGCGTGTTTCGACGCCATTGTTTTTGCACCCAGCAGATGACGTGTTGATTGCTGAAAACAAAACTGCATTTGATTTTTTGCGCGACCGCATCAAAGAAATTGCGGGCGTTGAGCTGACAAAGGATTAACTGCATGCAAGATTTTAAGACGCAGTCATTTATCAACGGCGAGTGGGTGGGTTCTGCAAACCAGATCGACGTGCTCAACCCAGCAACGGGCAAGTCGCTTGCAAGTGTTGCCAATGCATCTATTTCTGACTGTTTGCTCGCAGTAGACGCTGCCGATGCGGCATTTGTTTCGTGGCGTGCAACTGCACCGCGAGTGCGTGCAGAAATCTTGCGCAAAGCATTCGAGATCATGATCGCCGAGCAAGAGCAATTGGCACGTTTGATCACACTCGAGATGGGCAAAATACTTGCCGACTCGCGAGCAGAAGTGGCATATGCAGCAGAATTTTTTAGATGGTTTAGCGAAGAAGCAGTACGCATCGACGGCGATTATCGACGCGCGCCAGGTGGTGCCAATTGGCTAATGGTGAGCCGGCAACCGGTTGGTGTGGCACTGCTCGCAACACCATGGAATTTTCCGGCCGCAATGGCGACGCGAAAGATTGGGCCAGCACTTGCAGCAGGTTGCACAGTGGTACTCAAGCCAGCGCAAGATACACCGCTCACTGCACTTGCAATCGCCGATGTGTTACAGCGTGCAGGCGTGCCAGCCGGTGTAGTCAACGTTGTTGTGACAAACCCATCGGGCCCTGCTGTTGCTGCGATGATGGATTCTGGAAAAGTGCGCAAACTGAGTTTTACTGGTTCAACAAAAGTTGGTTCAATTTTGCTCGCACAAGCAGCACCACGTGTCATTAACTGCAGCATGGAACTGGGTGGCAACGCACCATTTCTCGTTTTTGGCGATGCCGATATTGATGCGGCAGTGGACGGCGCAATGCTTGCAAAGATGCGCAATGGTGGTGCGGCATGCACAGCCGCCAACCGTTTTTATGTGCACGATTCGGTTGTTGCCGAATTCACCGACAAGTTGACTGCGCGCATGTCGGCACTTGTGTTGGGGGATGGACTCGATGCCTCAACCACATTGGGCCCGCTCGTGTCTCGCGCCGAGCAAGAATCAGTGGCAAAAATGGTGGATGGCGCAGTGAGCAGGGGAGCAAAAGTGTTGTGCGGTGGCAAGTCGGTGACGACGCCAGCATTTGGATATCAGGCCACAGTGTTGGCCAATGTTTCACCCGATGACGAAATTTTAAAAGACGAAATATTTGGACCAGTTGCGCCAGTTGTTTCGTGCAGCAATGATGCCGAGATGATTCGTCTTGCCAACGATGTTGAATACGGACTAGTGAGTTATGTGTTTACGCGCGATGCTGCAAAAGGCATGCGCGTTGCCGAGTCGTTAGAGGCGGGAATGATTGGGTTCAATCGCGGAATTGTTTCTGATCCCGCTGCACCATTTGGTGGAGTCAAGGCATCAGGCATTGGGCGCGAAGGTGGCCACGACGGGTTACTTGCGTTCTTGGAAACCAAGTACGTCGCCGGCAACTGGTAGGGCATTCGCTCGGGCAATCGAGAGAGCCCACCAAAACATCCCGAACTGCAACGGCAATCGACCATACGCAACAAGTTGGTCACTGAATGCGTGATCGCGCCAATCCCACGCCATATAGAGGTTGGCTGGGTAGACCGCAATAAATATTCCGAATGCAGCAAATGCTGCGCGACGACGAGTTGCACTCATGAGCAGACCTAGGCCGATACATATTTCGCCAATGCCGCTGATGTAGGTCCAGAATCGTTCGCTTGGCGGCAACCATGGTGGAACGATGTCGTCAAAAAAAGTTGGGTTGGCAAAGTGCATTACCCCTGCCGTCAATAAGAATGCGGCCATGATTCGGGCGCTTGTTGCAGCAGGTTGTTGATTTGTCACGCATGCATTTTGCCAGACACAGTGACTTGGCTAGGTATTCCACGATGGACGGCTGGCATCTGTGACAATGGAAATAGTGAGTGACCAAATCGATATCAAGACCAATTGGCTTGACCCGAACGCCCTCGATCAGGTGCGTGGGCAAGTGCCCCTCGTATATGTGGACGCTGTGCCAGTGCGGGTTGACGACATGGGCCAAGTCACATCGGTTGGCATGTTGTTGCGCCAGGCACCCGACGGCAGCATCAGTCGCACGGTGGTATCGGGACGGGTGTTGTTGGGCGAACGAATTCGTGAGGCGTTGTTGCGACATCTCGAAAAAGACCTCGGGCCACTTGCGCTTCCGCAAATTCCCCCAGAGCCAGCGCCGTTTACGGTCGTCGAGTATTTTCCGGATCCAACCATCAGCGGTTTTCATGATCCGCGACATCACGCAGTGAGCCTTGCGTTTGTCGTGCCGGTGTCGGGCGATTGCCAACCGAGTCAGCAAGCCCTCGATCTCGGTTGGTTCTCACCTGAACAAGCGGTGAGCGACCAGATGCGCAAAGAAATGACAAGTGGCCACGATCGACTCATTCGCCTCGCATTGGCTTCGGTAGGGCAACTGCCCTAAGGGCTACAAAGCCTTGTCGCGATTGGATTTTCTGCGCTTTACTACGACGCGCGGACCGGTCTGGGCATCGTGCCGACGCAGGTGTGGTGGGGGTGAAACGACCGTTGTGTTGGCATCGACAACAAGCGTGATGCCGTTGTCATCAATATTTCCCGGTTCGCTTGCGGCTTCAATGACAACCGCGGCTTCTTCTTTTGGTTTTCGGCCGAGCAGTTTGTCAAAAACCAGCATGCCACCGGCCAACATCGCGCCGACTGTGCCGTATCGCTGAGCTGCACGTCGAACCATGGCGTCATCTTGATCAAACACCAACTCATCGTCGCCAGGTTTCTCATTCATAGTGTTCAAACTAACGGTATATCCCTCACTCGGGTGAGCAGTGTGAATAATCTTTACTCGTGCTCATCGGCAACAAGGTTCAACACGACGCAGCAGCATTACGCACTGCGTTATTGGGCAAAAAGATGGTCCGGTTTGAAGCAACACATACCGACAGCATTTTGCCTCAGGTGGGTCACACAGTAGAAGAAGTGCGCAACCTTGAGAAGAATATCGAGATTATCTGGGACAACGGCATCGTGCTCAATACCCGAATGAAGATGACGAGTTCATGGGACGTATATCGCAACGGCGACACGTGGCGAAAAAATGCAAAGCACGCAGATATTTTGATTGATGTGCAAGATTGGGTTGCGGTGTGCTTTGATACGCCAGAAATAGATGTGTATCACGACTTTGATCCTCGGCGTCACCCGATACTTGGCAAACTTGGACCAGACCTCGCACATCTTGATGCCGATATTGAAGAAGCTGTTGATCGAATGATGGAGTACGAAGAGCGCGATGAGACAGTTGCTGACGTGCTGCTTGATCAACGAGTTGTTCGCGGAGTGAGCAATGTATTTCGTTGCGAGATTTTGTGGGCGTGCGAGTTGCACCCATATGCCAATATCGGAACTCTCAAGCGTGCCGAGTGTCGAGAATTGTTCACGCTTGCTCGTGAGATGTTGCAAAATGCCGATGTGTCCTTAGACCACTTGGCAATTTACGGCCGACAGGGCAAATCATGTGTACGTTGCGGCGATCTGGTCAAGGTCAATCATCACGGCGAAGCAAACCGTGTGTTGTATTGGTGCGCCGGCTGTCAAACTGCTCACGAGCCGCTCGTGCGACCAAACTTTACGCCGTTATATATCGAGCGCGATGCGAGTATGGGTGACAGTCACCCTGCTGCGAAGCAATTTATGAACGAAATTATTTCGCTCCGCGATGCTGGCTAGCAAGCAAAACTAAAAACTAAGCCCGACCCATAATTCGGTCAACATCAATGATCACGGCAACGCGATTGTCACGCTCTTTGGGATCTTGATAGCGCTGTGCATAGCCAGCAACTGCCCGATGCACTTCTTCGGGGTCGTTGTCCATCGTTGCGAGTCGCACTGTGCCTTCAAGTGTGAGCCAACGTCCGCCGTCGACTTGTGAAACTGCTGCTCGTCCGCCGCGCGATGCGTTCAGCGCTTTTTGTGCAGTTGAAAAAGTGATTACTCGCGCTCGGCATGCAGTTGCGTCATAGCTAAAACCGACCGCAACGACATGGGGCGAGCCATCTATTCGTTGTGTTGTGAGCGTTGCTAGATGACGTTCGGTCAAGAACTGCAACATCTCGGGAGTGATCTCTGATGGTTTCATAATTATGTGGTTGCGATTGATTGCATGATGTCAACTTTGGTGGCGCGTCGTGCTGGATACACCGCAGCCAGTACGCCAACGATAAATGACAACACCAAAATCCAAATTGTTCCTGCAATTGGCAAACTGAATGCCGAGGCGCCCGAGTCGGCCAAGATAAGTATGAGTACAAAGCCCATCACGACACCAAGAACGACGCCGACAATGGCACCAAACATGCTCGTGATAACGCTTTCCCAACGCACGGTTGTGCGCACCTGCGAGCGGGTCATGCCGATGGCGCGCAACAGACCGATCTCGCGGCGACGCTCAAACACCGACAACAACAAAGTGATGACGATGCCAACGATCGCAATGATGATTGAAAGACCGAGCAATCCATAAATCAATCCAAGAATTTGGTTGATCTGTCCAGATTCAGCATCAATGAATTCATCGCGACTCTGCAGCGTTCCAAGACCCTTGTCGGCGGTGGCAGCATTGATGGCATCGTAGACCTGGTCGTTGTTTGCTCCGCTGGTCAGTCGAATATAAATGTTGGTATCAAACAAGTTGTTGAGAGTTCCTTCGAATAATGCTCGGCTCACAACATACGAGCCACCAAATCCGCTGGATGCAAATGTGCCCTCCACTGTGACGACTTTTGTGGTGCCATCAACCATTGCAACATCAAGAGTTGAGCCAATCGTCCACCCCTTGGCAAGAGCGCGAGTATCACTGACGAGGATTCCATTTGCAGAAAGTTTTGACTGATCACCCTGCACCATGTTGAATGTGATGAGACCGCTTGCAGTTGCAGGGTCGATGATTAATACAAATTTACCTGAGCCATCAAGGTTTACCGAAGTGAAACCAAGACCAGTTGCCTGTGCGACGCCTGGAATAGCAGCAAGTTCTGGAGCGAGTGAAGGTGCGAGGCCACCGAATTGTCGATTGGCCGAACTGACGATGTAGTCGCCCTGAAACTGATCGCCGATTGCAGTGCGCACTTCACTGCGCACACTTGCCGCAAAAACGGTCATGGCAGTTACTAGTGCAACACCAATCAGCACAGGTGCAGCCGTGCGAGCAGTTCGTTTTGGATTGCGCGCTGCATTTTGTCGAGCCATCGCACCCGTGACTCCACGAAGTTTTTCGATTGGACGACCAAGACTTAGTGCAACTGGTTTTGCAATTCCTGGTCCGATGATGAGCACGCCTGCAAACACCAGTAGCACACCAATACCGAGTAGAACATTTGTTGCGCCGGCAGCGGTGGCAGTAATGGCGCCAGCACCGAGCAACATTGCTACAACACCAATAGTTACACGACGTGTAACGCTTCCAACATTCTCCAGTGCTGTATCGCGCAAAGCGGCGAGAGGGGGCACTCGACCGGCACGTAGTGCAGGAAGAATTGCGGACAGAATCGTGATAACAGTGCCGACAATCATGGTGAGCACGATTCGATTTGTGTTAATCGTGAGACCGGTTGTTGGCAACTCGATACCAAACGCCTTGAGCATTGCGCTCAACCCGCGCGATAGCCCAATACCCGACAAAAATCCGAGTGCAGATCCAAGGAGTCCGATGATCAATGCTTCAACCATCATCGCAATCACTACTTGGCGTTTGTTTGCAC
The DNA here is from genome assembly GCA_046049195.1 of Actinomycetota bacterium. GTDB lineage: Bacteria > Actinomycetota > Acidimicrobiia > Acidimicrobiales > Ilumatobacteraceae > UBA3006. The sequence continues at coordinate 7,775 of JBJOEQ010000029.1, forward strand.
CAATGGCACGTAGCAACGCGTTCTCTTTGAGACGTTGCGCGGTGGTGATTGAAAATACGTTATAAATCACGAAGCAACCAATGCCTAAAGCAATGAATGAAAATGCGGTGAGGAACAGTGTGAGAAAACTGAGCACTGCACCAATTTGGTCTTGTGTTTCTTGAGTGATCTGTGCACCAGTAATCGTCTCGAGTTTGTCGGCAGGCGATAATGCCACGTTGATTGCAGACGCAAGTTGCTCGTCACTGATAGTTCCATCACCTTGCACCAAGATTGCATCGATAAAGCCTGGTTTGAGCAAAAACTCAGACGCTGTTGGTTGATCGAACAAGGCAAATGTTGCGCCACCTGGAGAACTGACGTCGCCGTAGTTGACAATGCCAACCATCGCAAATTCGCGACTGCCTGATTGGGCGTTGATGCGCACGGTGTCGCCAAGCGCAAACTTGCCCGCCTTGGCAGTTGCTTTATCCATGACCATTTCGGTCGGGCCAACTGGCAGACGTCCTTCTTCGATATTCCACAATCCCGCAACGCTTGCTGACGCGATGCCACCAAATGTTGGAGGGCCGTTGTCTGCGCCAATGGGCTTGCCGTCTTTGCCGATGATGCGCGCATAACCCTGTACGTCTGGGGCAGCAGCTTGCACACCCGGCACAGCGAGCACGGTTTCAAGTGCGCTGATGGGTGCAGATCCGCGTTGTTCGCCGCCAAATTCGGCTTCGACAAAACTGGATGAACGAACATATGCGTCGACATCTTTGAATACGTCGGAAAATAGTCTGTCAAACGTGGAGTTGAGCGTGTCCGAAAAAATGTATGTTCCGGCCAGGAAGCCTGTTCCAAGAATGATGGCAAGCGAGGTGAGAAATAGTCTGCCCTTGCGTGCAAGGGTCATTTTGAGTGACAGTCGGAGCACGGTGGTTATTCTCCGAGATGCTTGAGATAGTCGAGCACGCGATCTGGTGTTGGCTCAAACATCTCGCCAGCGATCTTGCCATCTTTCAAAAACACAATACGATCTGCATAACTAGCGTTGCCTGCATCGTGTGTAACCATCACAATTGTTTGGTTAAGTTCACTCACTGCTTTACGCATGAAGTTCAATACTTCGTGACCAGTTTTGGAGTCGAGGTTGCCGGTTGGCTCGTCGGCAAAGATAATTGCGGGCTTACTTGCAAGTGCGCGAGCAACTGCAACACGTTGCTGCTGACCACCTGAGAGTTCGCTTGGTCGATGTGTAAGTCGATCGCGTAGTCCAATCGTGTCAATGATCTTGTCGATCCAAACGTCGTCACCTTTTTGCCCGCCGAGTGAGAGTGGAAGGACGATGTTTTCTTTGGCGTTGAGTGTGGGGATCAAGTTGAATGCTTGAAACACGAAACCGATTTGGTCGCGGCGAAGTTTGGTCAGTGCCTTATCGCTTAAACCACTGAGCTCGATGCCGTTGATTGCTACAGAACCGGCGGTGAGCGAGTCAAGACCTGCCATGCAATGCATCAATGTTGACTTGCCTGAACCGCTTGGGCCCATGATCGCGGTGAAGTGACCCTTTTCGAATTGGATCGTGACATCGTCGAGTGCACGGACTTCACTGTCGTCGTGACCGTAAATCTTGCTCACGTTTATCGCGCGTGCGGCTGCTGAATCTGAGGGGCTGTTCATACCCCTCAGTCTATTTCTTACTAAAATCACTTCTTAGATAAAGAGCCTCTGTTATGTAAGAAATTACTAAGTTTGTCTCACGTTTACTTTGGTTGCGCCAATGTTCGCAGGTACGGCTTAATAGTCTTCCAGCCGCCTGGGAAAAGCGTCTTTGCTTCTTCGTCAGTAACAGCAGCGCCGATAATGACATCTTTGCCGTCAGTCCAGTTGGCTGGTGTTGCAACCTTGAATTTGGCAGTGAGTTGCAGTGAGTCGATGACACGCAGCACTTCGTCGAAATTGCGTCCGGTTGACGCTGGGTAAGTGATGGTGAGTTTCACTTTTTTGTCTGGCCCAACGACAAACACGCTGCGCACGGTCATCGTGTCATTGGCGTTTGGGTGAATCATGTCGTACAAGTTGCTGACCGTGCGATCTGAGTCGCCGATCATTGGAAAGTTGACTGGCGTCCCTTGAGTCTCGCCAATATCACTTTCCCATTTTTCGTGCGACTCGACGCTGTCGACAGAGAGGCCGATCACTTTGACGTTGCGCTTGTCGAACTCTGGTTTGATCTTGGCGACGTAACCAAGTTCGGTGGTGCAGACCGGTGTGAAATCTTTTGGATGACTAAACAACACGCCCCACGAGTCGCCGAGCCATTCGTGAAACTTGATCTCGCCTTGGGTGGTTTGGGCGGTGAAGTCTGGGGCAATATCTCCGAGACGAACTGACATGAGGGGCTCCTTGGTTTGGTCGCCCAGTCGGGCAACTTGCTATGGGGCGGTCAGCATACCCAAAACCCGACCATGCTTATCAACTTTGAGAGATGTCGATTCCAAAAGCTTTTTTGAAAGCAACCTCGTAATCGGCGTCGTTCAGGACCGCGCCGAGCGCGATCCAGTCGGCATCGCTCATCTTGGCACGACCACTAATGAATTCGTTGCCGCCCCACGAGCACGGGTATCGCAATTGGGGCGTATCGGTGGTGATGGCATGATGAATGAGTGCGCCGACCTCGGTTGGGTCGGTGGCGTGCGGAATACCTGCGGCATAAAACTGCAACATGCGTCGGTAATGCGAGTCGTACGCGCCACTTGCATTTGGTGCATCAAGATTTTTCATAAAGATCGACGACTTGGTGATGCCAGGTTCGATCATGACGACACGAATACCAAACGGTGCGACTTCGTGCGCAAGACCTTCGGTGAGTCCTTCAAGTGCCCATTTAGAAGTGACGTACGGCGATTGCGCAACAGCCGCGATGCGACCGACAATTGACGAAATATTGATGATTGTGCCGCTTTTGGTTGCGCGCATCTGTGGCAGCACTTGTTGCGTGCAGCGCACTACGCCAACCACGTTGACATTGAACGAATCGAAATATTGCTCGGGTGTCGTTTCTTCGGTGACGCCGTTGCCGCCGATGCCTGCGTTGTTGACAAGCACATCGACGCGGGGCGCCGCACGAAAAATATCGGCAAAACCTTGGCGTACTGATGCGTCATCAGCAACGTCCATCTCGACCAGCTCTATCGCTACGGCAAGTTTCTCGGCAAGTGCCATGAGTTTGGCCGCTTTGTCGAGACTGCGCACGGTGCCAAACACCCTGTAACCCTGCTGGGCTAGGTAGATGGCGGTAGCTCGGCCAATGCCAGAGTTGGCACCGGTAACGACAGCGACTGGCTGTGGCTTGGATGTTTGTTGATCGCTCATCCGCTCAGCATATTGCGTAATTACTGTGAGAATTTCTTCACTATGCGTCAGTGAGAGGCCAGCAAGTAACCTCCGCGCATGGCTCATGCGCATACACCTCCATCAAATCTTCCCCTCACCATCGGCACATTGCGTGCATCGGGGTGGCAATCATTTCCGGTCAAAGAAGAGTTGCGACGCAATGCGGTCAAGCGCATTGCTGCAGGACTTCCATTATTTGAAGGTGTGCTTGGTTACGAAGACACGGTGATGCCACAACTTGAAAATGCGTTGCTCGCAGGTCACGATGTCATTTTTCTGGGCGAGCGTGGTCAGGCAAAGACGCGCATCATTCGATCGCTCACCGGTTTGTTGGATGATTGGATGCCAATCATCGCAGGCAGCGAGATCAACGATGATCCGTTCAACGCTGTGTCACGTCATGCGCGCGAGTTGGTAGCGGCGCACGGTGACGACACTCCTATTGCGTGGGTGCACTCGAGCGATCGCTACGGAGAGAAACTTGCCACCCCGGATACTTCGGTATCAGATTTGATTGGCGAAGTCGACCCGATCAAAGTTGCTGAGGGCCGCTACTTGTCGGACGAACTCACGATTCATTACGGTCTCGTTCCGCGCACAAATCGCGGCATTTTTGCGATCAACGAATTGCCCGACTTGGCCGAACGAATTCAGGTCGGCTTACTCAACGTGCTCGAAGAGCGCGACGTACAGATTCGTGGCTACAAAATTCGGTTGCCACTCGACGTCATGCTCGTGGCTTCTGCAAACCCAGAGGACTACACCAATCGCGGTCGCATGATCACGCCACTCAAAGACCGTTTTGGCAGCCAAATTCGTACTCATTATCCACTCGAAGTCGCAACCGAGATGGACATCGTGCGACAAGAAGCGCGCCAATCATCGATCGGTGATGTGCAAGTGCAGTGGCCCGAATTTATGGAAGAGATCATCACGACCATTAGTCATGTTGCTCGCTCGAGTTCACAGGTCAACCAACGCAGTGGTGTGAGCGTGCGTTTGTCGGTAAGCAACTACGAGACATTGGCTGCAAATGCTGTGCGCCGGGCGCTTCGTGTGGGCGAAGGAGATGTTGCTCCACGCGTGAGCGATCTTGCAGCCCTTGCAGCATCCACGTCAGGCAAAATTGAAATTGAAAGCATGGAAGAGGGGCGTGAGTCTCAGATTCTTGAAAATTTTGTCAAGGCAGCAGTGTTGCAAGTGTTTAAAAAACGGGTTTCCTCGGCAAAAATCGGCGAAGTAATTGCGTTGTTTGAGGGCGGCGTGATTGCCCACGTCGGAGAAGACATCGCATCCGCTCAATATGTTGAACTCTTCAACCAAGTTCCGCCGCTGCGCGAACTTGTTGTAGCGGCAGTTGGCAACACAGAGTCTGTTGCCCAAATTGCAAGCGGAGTCGAGTTTGTTTTAGAAGGGCTGCATCTTTCGAAGCGACTCAACAAAGACGAGTCTGGTTCGCGCGCAACATATCGCTCGCGAACGTAATAATCAGTAGATAACGAACCGGTAGCGGTTTTCAGAGAACGCGTTAGCCAACGAAGGGTGAGCGCGTCCAAAAGTCGTTGATGTCGTAACGACCGTCAATCAATGGTTCACCCGCAAGTGACACCACTTCAATCGGCTTGGAGAAACCGGGCAAGTTGACTGGACTGTGTGGCACCGAATACACGCCTACTGGCAAATTTGTGGTTTGGTCTGCCGGTATCAAAGTGCCGATGCCAACCGCTGCGTCACACAAACGTGCTGCCAGGTTTGGCGCATCTCCGATGTAGTCCTGGCCTTCAAACAGCATGGTGTCGCCTGTGGCAATACCGATGCGCAAAGAAAGTGGCGCGCAAGCCGTGATCGCATGGCGTTGCAATTCCATTGCAAAAGTGATGCCATCGAGTGCTTCTACAGCCACTGCCATCAGTCCATCGCCGAGATATTTGTCGATGCGCACACCTTGATGTGAGCCAACAGCTCGAGCAACACCGCGAAACTGGGTGAGTAGTTGCGCGGCAGCGCCATCCCCAAAACTCTCGGTGTAATTGGTGAACCCCGAGAGGTCAACGAAAATGAACGTTCTTCCGAAGCGCATACTGAGCCTCAGCCTAGGGGTGTGACCGATGTCTTGCCACAGTAGTTAGTACTAATATTCGGGCATGCCATCGAAGTTCACATATTCGCGTTGGGACGGCTCACAACGAGGGTTTGACCTTGATGCCGAAGGGCTTCTGGGCGAATTGGCCGATGATTTGCTGTACCACGGCGATGTCAACAGTGCGCTGCGTAAGGCCATGCAAGATGGAATGCGCGACATCAACGGCGACCGAATTGCGGGTATGCGTGAATTGATGGAACGACTACGCGAAAAGCGTGAATCGATTCAGGAACGCGGAGATCTTGGCGGAGTGTATTCAGAAATTGCGGACGAACTCAACGACGTCGTAGACGAAGAACGTCACGCAATCGAGAACTACACCACCGAAGCAAAGAACTCAGGAGATCAACGACGTGCAGAGATGGCAGAGCAGTCGGCGATGGATCGCAATTTTCGGCTTGACATGTTGCCCGCAGACTTGGCGGGCAAGATTGCCGAACTGCAGCACTACGACTTTCAATCCAAGCAGGCACAACAGCGTTTTGAGCAGTTGATCGAAAAACTGCGTGAGCAACTGATGCAACAGCATCTTGACCAGATGTCTGGAGAGATGCAAAAACTCACTCCAGCCGACATGCAACGGATGAAAGACATGATGGCCGAACTCAACGCAATGCTTGAGCGTCGCCAGCAAGGTGAGGATCCGAAGTTTGAAGATTTCATGAAAAATTTCGGTGACTTTTTTCCTGAGAATCCTGAAACGCTCGACGAACTTCTTGAGATTATGGCGCAACGCATGGCTGCCGCACAGGCGATGCTCAACTCGATGACTCCCGAGCAACGAGCACAGTTGCAACAGCTCTCCGAGCAACTTCTTGAAGACATGGATCTGCGTTGGCAGATGGATCAGCTGTCGAAAAATCTGCAATCGATGTTTCCGCAGGCCGGATGGCAAAAAAGTTACGACTTTTCGGGTCAAGACCCACTCGGTTTTGCCGAGGCAATGCAGTCGATGCAAGAGCTGTCCGAACTGGACCAACTAGAAAACCTCATGAAAAACGCTGCAAATCCTGCTGCTTTGGCCGAAGCAGACATGGACAGGGTGCGCGATTTGCTCGGCGAAGACTCTGCAAAATCATTGGAGAAATTGTCGCAACTCACCCAGATGATGAAGGATGCAGGGCTCATCGACCAGTCGGATGGGCGCTTACAACTCACACCTCGGGGCATTAGACAACTTGGTGCCAAGGCTCTGCAAGATCTGTTTGGCAATTTGTCGAAAGACATGATTGGTCAACATCAGATTGACAAGATCGGCACTGGCCACGAACGTGCCAACGACACGAAGCCCTACGAGTTTGGTGATTCGTTTCGACTCGATCTTCATGGCACCCTGCGCAATGCATTGCGACGCGGTGGACCAGGGTTACCGATCAAACTTTCGCAAGATGATTTCGAGATTGAACGAATGGAACATTCAACGAGATCGTCGACAGTTTTGCTGCTCGACCTTTCGTTATCGATGCCAATGCGCGACAATTTTTTGCCTGCCAAAAAGGTAGCAATGGCTCTCCATCACCTGATTTCATCGCAATTTCCAAGGGATTATTTGGGTGTTGTTGGGTTTGGTGCAACGGCCCGTGAGCTAGCCGCTGAGCGCATTCCAGAAGTCAGTTGGGACTTCTCGTATGGCACAAACATGCATCACGCATTCACCTTGGCGCGCAAATTACTTGCACGCCAGACAGGCAACAAACAGATCATCATGATTACCGATGGTGAGCCAACTGCACATGTGATGTCGTCTGGCGAGATATTTTTTAATTATCCACCGGTGCGAGAGACGGTTGAAATCACTCTTCGTGAGGCATTGCGATGCACAAAAGAAGCAATTCGGATCAACACGTTTATGTTGGATGCCGACAATGGACTGCGACATTTCATTGAGCAATTGACCAAAATCAACGGTGGGCGTGCATTTTTTACATCTCCTGAAACCCTTGGTGACTATGTGCTCGTTGATTATTTGGAACACAAACGCAACATTTCTCGTGGGCGATCGGCGAGTGCATCATCTCGACGGTGACGATCAAATTTTGTAATCAAAAATCTGAGATCGATCAAATTGCCGAAATATTTGCAATTTGGCTGTGAATTTGGCAGAATGACATTGTTGTAATTACCTCGGTGTAGGCGCGTCCTCGCGACTACACCCGAGTCCATCAGAAGTAAACGGAGGCAAGTTACGTGGAAGACGAACAAATAGCGCTGAGCGCAGATCGAGCCTGGCAAGATCAAGCCAACTGCCTCGGAGTCGACCCAGACTTGTTCTTTCCAGAACGTGGAGCATCAACTCGCGAGGCTAAAGAAGTCTGCCGTGGTTGTGTGGTGCGCAACGACTGTCTTGAGTACGCGCTCGATAACGGCGAGAAGTTTGGTATCTGGGGTGGTCTGTCAGAGCGTGAGCGCCGTCGCTTGCGTCGTCAGCGTGCTCAATCAAGTCGCACTATCGCCACTGCGTAACTAACTCGCGAGTTTGCGGTTTCGCGCAGCCATTGTTGACTCAATAGTTTTTTCGGCGCTCAAGTCAAGCTCGCTCCATCTGTTGCGCGGAATGCCGGCAAGTGCGCGAGCAGGTACCAAACCAACCAATTCGGCACGGTCAATTTGCGCATGTTGAGCAACGATGTCGTATACCTGTTGTGGCCCGGTAACTGCAAAGTCGATCAAATTCATGCTTACTTGCGCGCTACTGCCAACTTGCAGCCCCAGTGTGCGCACTGAATCACTGCGTAAAAGAGCCGAAATTTGCTTGGCCTTTTCTAGCGTCGAGTCTTTGAGCCAGATGTTGTAGGCGATCAAAATCGGTCGTGCACCAACACATATTGCGCCTGCTGTGGGGTGCGGCATTGCTGATCCAAAGTCGGGGAGCAGATCGAGAAATGCGTGCTTGCGAATGTAGGGCAGTGTGCGCTCTGGTCCATAGAGAAAACACGGCACCCCAAGTTCGTCGGCTGCAAAGTGCGCAAACTCATCGCGCGCTCGCAGTGCGTCTTCAAATGTGCTCGGCTCAAGAGCAACGAATGGCACCACGTCGACAATGCCAACTCGTGGATGCACGCCTGCATGTGTGCTGATGTTGAACATGTTCAGTGCTTCGCGCGCAAGTACTCGGGCGGGGTCGGTGCCGGCGAGGGTAAACACACTGCGGTTGTGATCGGCATCGCTGTGCAGGTCGAGCAAGTCTGGTCCCAGTGCCGCAACGAGAGCAGCAAGCTTGGCTGGGTCTCCACCCTCACTGATGTTGATGACGCATTCCAGCACCCCTTCTGCCTATCGGGCTGTTTGGAGTGGTTGCTACCTGCGGTGGTATATTGGGCGCATGGGAAGCATCGGTGGTCCAGAACTCATTATTGGTTTGATTATTGTCGCTTTGCTCTTTGGATCGCGTTTGCCAAAGCTTGCTCGCAACCTTGGGCAAGCAACAAACGAATTCAAAAAGGGCCAAGCAAGTGCGAACAAGGACGACGCTCCAAAGGGCGACACTCCTCCTTCCAGCAACTAATTAGCCAGCACTTTTACTTTCAGGCCGGTTGTGTCAGCCAGCAGTGTGCGACGCTCCATGGCTGCATAAATATTTAAGTCGCCATCAAGCTTCTTCGTCGTCGTGAAGGCAATTTTTAATTCACCATCACTAATGCTCGTCGTTATTTTCTTCACACGGCCATCTTGGGTTCGATCAAGCCCAACTGCAATGCGCAACACACCAGCTAAGGCATTGACAAGTTTTTGATCTTCTTGTGAGAGCGCAGCAAATTCTGGATGGTCGAGTTTTGGTAAACCTTTGCGGTGGTAGCGCGCGACCTGAGCAATGATCTCAATCTCGCGATCATTGAGACCAACGAGCTCTGAGTTGCGAATGACGTAATACGAATGCAGGTGGTGCTTGGAGTGTGAGATAACTACACCAACGTTGGCGAGCAGTGCCGCAGCCTCCAAAAGATTGCGATTCGCCTGCGCAACGCCGAGCACATCCCACACTTGATCAAACAAGTCGAGCGCAATACGGGCAACGTTTTGCGAATGCTCTGGTCGGTCATCACAGCGGTCGGCAAGCAGGCGCACACTACGCATTGCGGCATCGGTGTCGCCTGTGGCAGGCCCAAGGCCGCGGCGCTGCAAGGTGTCAAGAATGACGCCCTCGCGCAGCGCATAGTCACTGTACATAAACGACTCAACGCCATACACCGATGAGATGCCTTCAAGAATGATTGCCCCGGCCAAGATAATTTCTGCACGGCTTTTATCAAGCCCAAACTTTTCTCGTCGTTCGTCGACAGTGTTGACTGAACCCAGCATCGTCACTGTTTCGGCAATTTGTGCCTGCGTGAACTCAAAACGGTTCAGTGTCTTAGGTGTCGAATTGTCGGACCTGTCTTGGATGAGTCGAGCAATGGTTTCTGCAGTGCCTGATGATGCAACGGCAACGTCAAAACCAAATTCGGTGACTTCGGTTTGCAACACCATGAGAGTGGAGCGCACATGCGAGCGGCAACTGCTCACCGCACTTGGATGCAGTGTTGCAGAACCGAAGAATCGGTCAGTAAGCCGAACCGCGCCAAGTTTGAAACTGCGAGCAAGCAACACTTCGTCGTCGTTGCCGAGCACAATCTCGGTGGATCCACCGCCAATGTCGCACAACAGCATTGGCCGCTTGTGTTCGCCGACGCCGTGTAATGCACCAAGATGAATCAGACGTGCTTCTTCGACACCAGAAATGACTTCAATGTCTATGAGCGCTTCCTTTTTGGCCCTGCGAATGAATTCAAAGCGGTTCTTGGCTTCGCGAACGGCACTCGTTGCAACAGCACGAATCTCGGCATTGTGCGAAGCAGCAATTTTCTGCATCCGCACCAAACACGCGATACCTCTATCAATCGCGTCTGCGGAAAGTTCGTTCATGTCGCCGGCACCATGTCCGATGCGCACGGTCTCTTTTTCGGTCTCGATTACTTCAAACCCACCAGCAACCACTTTGGCGATCACGAGATGAAATGAGTTTGTGCCTATATCGAGCGCTGCGATTATTGCGTTTTCCCCGTTTGGCACGCGGGTCAGTCTAGTAAAGGGCTATTTCTGGCGATATCGTTGAGAACATGTCTGAAGCCCCAGTAGCAACTGAGCCATCCCGCGGCCACGCTCGCATCACCTATACCGGTGCTGTGTCACCACATTGGGCGGTCTATAGCGATTTTGGTGACCCAAACCTCCTCGAAGAGTTTCGTGCCCGCGTGCTTGCCCGCTTGGTGTTGTTGCCGCGCAACGACCCACAGTTTCGTCGCAACCAAGAGCGTGTCAACCGTGATGCCGAGCGCGAACGCATTTCGGTCGAGTGGGAACTCGGCTATAACGACGCTCAATAAGTTTTGCGCTTGTTGCGCAACAAGGTGAGACTGCCGTGAAAAACCAATCTGAAGTTTTGGTAAACCAACAATGACTTCTTGGAGACAATTGTTGAAGCAGGCTGTAAGTGGAGAGACATCTGCTTACGATTCAGGCATAGACGCACGAATCATTAATAGGGAGCTGAGCTGGCTCGATTTCAATGCACGCGTGTTGTCGCTAGCCGCCGACTCTGAGATCGAATTACTTGAGCGCTGCAAGTTCGCTGCAATCTTCTGCATCAATCTCGACGAGTTCTATCAAATCCGTGTCGCTGCGCTCAAAGATCAGATAGCCGCCGATGTCAGTGCCGTCACTCCCGACGGACGCACGCCTCGACAGCAACTGCACGAGATAATTCAGCAGGTGCAGCAACTTGTTAAACAATTGGAAGACGTCTACAACCACGATCTTGCGCCAAAACTGACGAGCAATGGTGTCCAGATCCTTGGTTGGAATGAAGTAACCGACATTGAGCGCGAGTACTTGATGTCGATGTTTGAAACTCGGATCTTTCCGGTGCTCACACCGCTTGCAGTCGACCCTGCTCATCCGTTTCCCTATATTTCAAACTTGGCGCTCAACTTGGCCGTTATCGCGCTTGACCCACGTACTCAAGAGCAACGATTCGCTCGGGTCAAGATTCCGCCAACGCTTCCGAGGTTTTTACAGTTGCCAGACAGCAACAGGTTTGTGTTGCTCGAAGATGTGGTGAGTGCAAATTTGGGTCGACTGTTTCAGGGAATGCAAATTGAACAGTGCCACACATTTAGAGTTTCACGAAATGCCGACCTTTCGGTTGATGATGAAGATGCAGAAGACTTGTTGGCAGCAGTTGAGATGGAGTTGCGTCGTCGTCGCTTTGGCCGTGCTGTGCGCCTCGAAGTGTCCAATGGAATGTCTCAAGAAGTACTTGATTTACTGATTGACGAACTCGAACTTGAGGCGGGTGATGTCACGGTGCATCATGCCCCTGTCGGTTTGAGCGCACTGATGCAACTTTCCAATCTCAACTTGCCTCATTTGCGATTTAAGCCATGGCCAGCGCTTACTGCTGGTCGCCTAGCAGCCGCAGAAGAAAACGAACGGTCAATCTTTAGCGTTATTCGTGAGCGTCAGCTGCTCGTGCATCATCCACATGAATCATTTATTTCTTCTGTTGAAGAGTTTGTGAAGCAAGCGGCACTCGATCCGCTCGTGCAGTCGATCAAGATGACGTTGTACCGCACTTCTGGTGATAGTTCAATTGCTCGACACCTCATCCATGCTGCCGAGATGGGTAAGCAGGTTGCAGTTGTGATTGAACTGAAGGCTCGTTTTGATGAGGCGCGCAACATGTCGTGGGCAAAAGAACTTGAGTACGCAGGCGTACATGTGACGTACGGTCTTGTTGGTCTCAAAACACACGCCAAGTGCATCTTGGTGGTACGCAATGACTCAGACAAGATGCGCCGTTATGTGCATATGGGCACCGGAAACTACAACTCGACGACGGCACGTATCTATGAAGACATCGGCTTTTTTACTTGCGAAGACGCGATTGGTTCTGATGTCACCGAGTTGTTCAATTACCTCACCGGCTATGGCCATGAGCCCGATTATCAAACATTGCTGGTGGCGCCGCATCGACTGCGCAACGGCATTGTTGACCTCATCGACAAAGAAGCAACATTTGGTGTTGACGGACGAATCACGATGAAGATCAACTCGATCTCGGACAAGGCCGTGATTGAAGCGCTGTATCGCGCGAGCGGTGCCGGTGTGAAGATTGAGATCATCGTGCGTGGAATTTGTTGCCTTCGAGCGGGAGTCGCTGGCATGTCTGAAAACATTCGAGTCCGATCGATTCTCGGTCGTTACCTCGAACACTCGCGCATCTATCGCTTTGAACACGGCTACGACAACAACGAACCACTGCATTTCATTGGTTCTGCCGACATGATGGGTCGAAATTTGGATGGGCGAGTAGAGGCATTGGTGCCACTCACTCATCCGAAGCACCGCATGTGGCTCGATAAGGCGCTGGGATATTTGGTAGATGATGAAGCAGCCCATTTTGATTTGAATGCTGATAATTCGTGGGTGCGGGCAGGGGCACCTGGCCTCACCGTAGATGCCCAACGAAAACTGTACGACTGGGTCGTGCAAACCCAAGTCCGATAAAGCGGTTAACTTGTTTGTAATCTGAAGTTCAGATGGGTTTTACCTGATGCGTGTAGATTTCTTCTATAGCCCTTCTGCATTTCAACAAAACTTTGAAAGAAAGTTGATCAATGGACGAATTACGAAAGACGTTTCATAAAGAAATTGAGGCCATTCGTGACCAAGTGATTCGACTTGGAGCCTCGGTAATTGAAGCCATACCTAGAGCAACTGCAGTGCTGCTCAGTGGCGACCTTGAGGGCGCCGACTATTTGGTACAGGGCGATGATGAAATTGATGCTCGCGCAGTAGACATTGAAGACCAGTGTTTTCAGGAGCTTGCTCTTCAAGCACCTGTTGCCGGTGACTTACGTCAATTGGTCTCAATCATCAAGATCACTGGCGAACTAGAGCGTTCAGCCGACTTGGCGGTCAACATCTGCAAAGGTGCGCGACGAATTTATGGCCATGACATTGATCCTGTGTTGCGTGGCTTGATCACCAAAATGGCCGAGCAGGCTCAGCAATTGTTTATCTCGGCAATGGATGCCTTCGAGTTGAGCGATGCGCCAAAGGCTGCGGCCATCGACGATATGGACTCATTTTTGGACGGATTGCATCGTCAGTTCATCCAGGAAATTTTTGAGTGTCATGCTCGAGGCAAAATGGATGTTCAGGTTGCCGTACAACTCGCAATCATCGGCCGATTCTTTGAACGCATTGGCGACCACGCGGTAAACGTTGGCGAGCGAACCCAATTTATTCTCACAGGAGTTGTACCAGAGCATCGTGGCGCTGCTCGCTTCAAGGCACGGCTTTCTGGTGACGCGCAAACACCATCATCAGACACTTCGTCGTAGTTCTGATTTGAATTAGCCATGACGACCATCTGGTTTGTCACTTGTGTTCTAGCCGCACTTGCTTTGGGCACATTTTTGGGAAAGAAATCTTTGCGTTCTGGAGGTTCTGGTCAATCCGAAAACACGGGGCGTAATGAAGTAGCCCCACGTGTCGACCCCGTAGCAAAAGTAGTTGACGAACAGATGTTGAAAGCTTTTGATCTTCTACCAATCGGCGTTGTGATCAGCCGTGGACCTAACGGCGATCTACTTCGAAATCGAATTGCCACAGAGATGACGGGAGTTCGTCATGTGGACATCTTGGTTGACGAGGCAGTTGTCGCGCTTGTACAAGAGACAATCGAGATTGGTGAGCAGAACAAATCGATGCAGGTTGCAGGCCCACCCGATCGTTTCTTTCAGTTGCACTCGCAACGATTGAACGATGATGGCGTAGTCGTGACAATCGAAGACACTACTGAACGAGTACGAATTGATACCGTCCGTACCGATTTTGTCGCTAACTTAAGTCACGAATTGAAAACCCCTATCGGTGGAATTGCCGCCCTGGGTGACACGATGGTGGATGAAACCGACCCCGCGGTCATGAAGCAGTTGGCAGACCGGATCGTTCGTGAGTCATTTCGTATGGCAGGCATTGTGAACGACCTGCTCGATCTCTCACGGATTGAATTTGGACGTTCGGCAGAGTGGGAAAACATCGAAATGACCGGAGTGATCAAAGAGGTTGTCGCACTTTCGCAAGATAACGCCTTGCGACACAAGGTAGAAATCGTCATGAGCGGCAATTTTGCTGCCGAGGTTTTTGGAGACCGAAGCCAACTCGTTTCTGCATTTTCCAACATTGTTGAAAATGCCATTAAGTACAGCGACGAAGATCGACTTGTCAAAATTATTGGCAATGTTGGAGCAGACGACATGAGCATTGCCGTCGTCGATCAGGGCTTGGGAATCGCTCCCAAAGATCACGAACGAATTTTTGAACGTTTTTATCGAGTTGATAGGGCGCGTAGCCGATCAACGGGAGGAACAGGGCTTGGACTGTCAATTGTTCGACACGTTGTTGACAACCACGGAGGAAAAATAGAAGTGAAGTCAAATGAAGGTGAAGGCGCGACCTTCACTGTTGTGTTACCCCACCAAAAAGACTAAAAGAACCTAAAGGACTTACAGCATGAATCAGCCAACCGAACTACCAATGGTGTTTGTTGTAGAAGACGAAGAGTCGTTTATTGAAGCACTTGATATTGGACTGAAGCGCGAAGGATTTCGTGTCAGTGTGGCCAAAGATGGGGCAGAAGCTTTAACGATGTTTGACAAAATCAATCCAGACATCATTCTGCTGGACGTGATGTTGCCAAAGGTTTCGGGAACCGATGTGTGTCGCGAAATTCGCAAAAAGAGTCAAGTTCCAATCATCATGGTTTCTGCAAAAGGGTCTGAGATCGATACGGTCATCGGTCTTGAGGTTGGCGCCGATGACTACATCGTCAAGCCCTATCGACTGCGCGAACTTGTGGCGCGTATTCGTGCAGCATTGCGTCGTAGCTCGCTGACCCCGGCCGAAATTGATGAAGTTGGTGTTGGCACCGTCTCAATTG
>JBJOEQ010000030.1:0-57250 GCA_046049195.1 Actinomycetota bacterium
GGCACATTGCGATGGATAAACGAATGCAAAATCCAAGCCGTTGCATCTACGTTCTGCGCAACTGGGTCAGACGCTCGATCCGTTGCAGTCACCAACGCCAACCGACTTGCCTGTGCACGAGAAAAGTGCATGCCACGTGTGTTGATCAAAAAATCTTGTCCGTCGTCACTGACAGCAGCACTGAAATGGTTGGCTATACCTTCGTGGTAATCAAGTCTGGCAGCCCAGCGAAATGCAGCGGCTAATTCTCTGCGAGTTCTTTTGTGCGCCACACTTGCCCCCAGTGCTTACATTGGACTAACGAGAAAGACTCTATTCCAATTCAGCAGGAAAGCCAGGTGCGCGCAAGTCTGAGCCGGTTGCATCTTCGAGCAACTTCACCACTTGTGACGACCAGGCCTCGCCGCCGTAGGCAGCCTTTGCCTTCACAAATTGCTCATTTGTCAAAGTCGCCAATGCGAGTGGCACACCAAACTCTTTGCCGTACCCAAGCGCAAAGCCCATGTCTTTGAGTGCCAAGTCCATGGTGAAGTTGATGTTGTAACTGCCGTTGAGAATCACTTGGCTTTCTGTTTCGTGCACAAAACTGTTGCCAGATGATTGCTTGATCGCTTCAAACGCGATGCCAAGATCGAGCCCACCACGTTTTGCAAGCATCAACGCTTCGCCTGCAGCAACCAAGTGAATAAATGCAAGCATGTTGGTGATCACTTTGATCACTGCAGCACTCCCCAACTTGCCGATGTACAACACCGGTTGACCCATCGCATTAAGAGCCTTCTCGTGCGCAGCAAACACTGCTTGGTCGCCACCGACAAGCACAGTGATATCTCCATGTGCTGCTTTGTGTACACCGCCTGTTACAGGCGACTCGAGCACATTGATGCCCTTTGCTTCACACATCGCTCCAAGACGCAATGTTTCGTCTTGGTCATTGGTGCTCATGTCGATCCATGTGCCGCGAGTTGCTCGTCCAGCAAGTGACTCGATCACTCCACCTGCACCGGCAACAACAACATCGATCGCACGAGGCGAAGGCAAGCATGTAAATACCGTGTCAGATGCATCGCACAACTCTTTGATCGAGCCAGCCAACTTTGCACCTTTGGCAACGAGGGGCGTGGCTGCGTCGGCGTTGAGGTCGTAGACGGTGACCTCAAACCCGTTGCGTAGCAAACTGCCCGCCAAAAACTTGCCGATGTGACCTAGACCGATAAATCCGCAACGCATATGTTCTCCTGTCATAACTGAATCCAAGTTGTTTTCAAGTTGGTGTAGCCCTCAATCGAGTGCAACGAGCGATCGCGACCTGTACCCGATTGCTTAAACCCACCGAATGGCGTGGTGATTGAACCGCGGTCAAACGTATTGACCCATACGGTTCCTGCACGCAATTGACGCGCAATCTTGTGGGCCTTCGAAACGTCTCGTGTCCACAATGCAGCGGCAAGACCATACTGTGAGTCGTTTGCAATACGCACTGCATCTTCGTCGTTTGTTACTCGAATAGAGCCAAGTACTGGACCAAAGATCTCTTCTTGCTCGATGCGCATACCTGGCTTCACGCCTTTGAAAATCGTTGGTGGAATAAAGATGCCGCCCTTGACTGGCTCAACAGGCGAACCACCCGTGTGCACAATCGCTCCCTCACTCTTACCAATGTTGATGTACTCGTTCACGCGATCGAATTGCGAGCGATCGACAATTGTTCCCATCGCGGTCTTCGGGTCGTAGGTGTCGCCAGGCATGATTGTCTTTGAGACATCCTGAATCTTTTGCAACAACTCGTCTTCAATCTTCTGGTCAACAACCATGCGAGTACCGGCATGGCATGTTTGGCCAGCGTTGTAAAACACACCCCACGCAATTGCGGAGGCCGCAGCATCGATATCTGGGCAGTCACTCAACACCACGTGTGGTGTCTTGCCACCGAGTTCAAGCGAAACCGCTTTTGCATTACTTTCAGCGGAGTACTTCAAGAAGTACTTACCAACCTCGGTCGAGCCAGTGAAGGCCAGTTTGTTGACGTCCATGTGCTTGCCGAGTGTGCCGCCACAGCTTGGACCAAAGCCGTTGACCACGTTGAATACGCCAGCAGGCAAACCAGCCTGCACTGCGAGTTCTGCAAACAACAACGCCGACAATGGCGACTGCTCTGCTGGCTTCAGAATGACAGAGTTGCCACCTGCAAGTGCAGCGCCAACTTTCCACGAACTAATGATCAGTGGGTAGTTCCACGGAACCACTGCTCCGACAACGCCCATTGGCTCGCGCTCAATCAAAGCAATCGAGTCACGAGGTACTGGAGCAATCTCGCCGTACACCTTGTCGATAGTTTCGGCGTACCACTGAATGTTGTTGGCACACGACGCAACGTCCACGTTGAGCGAATCGCTGATTGGTTTGCCACAGTTCATGGTTTCGAGCAATGCCAACTCTTCGGCATGATCGCGAATCAACTGCGCCCACTTGAGCATCACATTCTTTCGATCGAGTGGCGCCATCTCGCTCCAGATGCCAGCCTCGAACGTGCGCTTTGCCACTGCAACCGCACGATTGACATCTTCGACATCGCCTTCTGCAACGTGTGCGATGATGCTTCCATCGCGAGGATTGATTGACTCAAATGTTTTGCCACTTGCCGCATCTACAAACTTGCCGTCAATGAATAATTGCGTGCGCGATACTTTTTGACCTGCGCGCTTTGTCCAGTCGGCGAGTGTGAGTTGTGCGGCCATGGTGGTCTCCATTGAATTTGTGTTGGGGGGATAGTTGTTAATTACTGCTGGTTAATACTGCGGCAGAACGGTATCAGCAATGGCCCTTTCTTCTAGGATCTGAAGCGTGGAAACTAAAAAATTGCTGGTTGTCGCCTCGGTTGAGCGCACTGGCTCCACACTGTTGTGCTCAATACTGCGTGGCACGTTGGCCGCTGGCACACCAGTGGAATACCTCAACATCCACACCCAAAACTTTGTGCGCTTCCGCGATAAATATGGAGTGCCAACGATCGCCCCAACTCGCCGACCTCTGAGCGCGCTTCGCAAACTGCTTGGCAAATCGGCATGGCATGACATTTCGTATTTTTCTCACCGCTCTTATCTGTCGTACCTCACTCGTCTTGCCGAAATCAATACCACGCCAAACGGAGTGTTCGGAATCAAAATGCACTGGAATCAATACAAGCGCCACATGCTTGACCTCGATCTGAACGTCAACTTTTGGGGTGTGCCTGTGCGCTGGGTGCGAATCATGCGCCAAAACGAGATCCGCCAGGCAATTTCATTTGTCCGTGCATCCCAAAGTGAGTCGTGGAACAGCAACATGGAAGCGCAACGTGAACCATTCTACGACGGTGACGCAATCGAAACCGCCCTTGCACGCATTAGCGATGAAAATACTCAGTGGCAAAAGTATTTCGTCGACAACAACATCGTGCCGCTCGATATCACCTACGAGCAACTGACTCGAGACATGGATGCAACAATTCGTCTCGTGATGAACCACATTGACTCACCTATCGATACGGTGCCTGCCCCTCAAACAAAGAAGCAATCTGATGCCACATCCAAAGAATGGGCAGAACGGTTCGTGCTCGAGCACCCCGAGCACGCCCACCGCGCCAACGTGTCTAGTTTGTAAGATAGAATGGTGAACACCAAACAGGTTTCCGACATCTTCGATCCAACAGCTTGGCGCGAGGTTGAAGGTTTCTCGTTTAATGACATCACGTACCATCGCGCACTCGCCCACGGCACAGTGCGCATTGCGTTCAATCGCCCCGAAGTGCGCAATGCTTTTCGCCCGGCAACAGTGGACGAACTCTTTGTTGCTCTCGATCACGCACGCCAAACAACCGACGTCGGTTGCGTACTACTGACCGGCAATGGACCATCAGCCAAAGATGGTGGTTGGGCATTTTGCAGCGGAGGTGACCAACGCATTCGAGGCAAGGACGGCTACAAGTACGCCGACGGCGACACCGCAAGCACGATCAATCAAGGTCGCACCGGTCGACTGCACATTCTTGAGGTGCAACGTTTGATCAGATTCATGCCCAAGATTGTGATCTGCGTTGTGCCGGGTTGGGCTGCCGGCGGCGGCCACAGTTTGCACGTGGTTTCTGACCTCACATTGGCAAGCAAAGAACACGCTCGCTTTAAACAAACCGATGCCGATGTTGCAAGTTTTGATGGCGGCTTTGGCTCGGCATATCTTGCGCGACAAGTTGGCCAAAAATTTGCTCGAGAAATCTTTTTCCTCGGCCGTGAATACTCCGCCGATGATGCGCAGCGCATGGGCATGGTCAATGCCGTCATACCACACGCTGAACTTGAGGCAACAGCACTGCAGTGGGCCAAAGAAATCAACTCAAAGAGCCCGACCGCACAGCGAATGCTCAAGTTTTCGTTCAACTTGATCGATGATGGCCTCGTTGGCCAACAAGTGTTTGCCGGCGAAGCCACACGACTTGCCTACATGACAGATGAAGCAGAAGAAGGACGTAATGCTTTTCTTGAAAAGCGCGACCCAAACTGGGACGCCTTCCCATGGCAATTCTAAATTAACTTTTCGTGATTATCGAAGTCGACGATGCATCTGACGAACGGCTGAATGCATTTCGTTGGCGCGAACGACAACTCAACACCATCGCGCAACGCAAGGCCGCACAAGTCAACAACCTCGAATCAACTGGAATGTTTGTTGCAGAAGGTGACCTCGTTGTTCGCCGGGCACTCGAAGCTGGTTGCAAACCTTCCGTTGTCTTATGCGATCCAAAATGTGCACAAGATTTCGCTGCCGACATCACCCAGCATGGTGGCATCACACTGAGTGCTTCAGCAGACATTCGCCGCGAAGTCACTGGGCTTGGTGTTCCGCTCGATGCAATCGGCGTATTTCACCGTCCTGCGTTGCGAGATGCACAATCATTGATTGATTCGTCTACACGGCTTGTCATTCTGGATTGCATCGACAACCCCAGCAACGTTGGCGCCATCGCACGAAGCGCAGTTGCCCTTGGATGGGACGCAATGCTGCTTGACCAAACATCATCTGATCCACTTACCCGCCGAGCATTGCGAGTATCGATGGGTACCACTTTCAACTTGCCCTACGCGCGAATTACCGACATCTCAACCACGTTGCATCAACTTGCAAGTCGCGGCTTCGCTGTTGTGGGCATGACATTGACCCACCCAACCAAGCAAGTGCTGCCAATGAATCACATCAATCTTGACGACTCTCAGCCCCGCGCACTCGTGCTCGGTTCTGAACGCCAGGGTCTGAGCGAAGCCGCGCTTGGAGCGTGCACAATTCTGACCAACATTCCAATGGCAGTCGGGATTGACTCGCTCAATGTTGCGTCGGCAACCGCAATTGCGTGCTACGCACTCAAATAGCTGGGCCAGGCGAATTGATCATGGCTGTTGACGCCATCGTCATATATTCCGTCAGTTGCTGATGAACTGTCTCATTGGGTGAGAGTTCATCCACTGCGGCCATCATGTGCACCATCCAACGATCTCGTTCGCGTTCGCCAATCACAAATGGAAAATGTCTTTGTCGCAAACGTGGATGCCCGCGTTCATCGCTATACGTCGTTGGTCCACCCCAATATTGCTGCAGAAAAAGTGTAAGGCGTTCTTTGGCTCCGCTCAAATCAGATTGCTCTGGGTACAACGGCAGCAACACATCATCTGTTGCTACACCCTCGTAAAAACGATCGACTAATCGATCAAAAAATTGTGAGCCGCCTACTTCTTCAAAAAGACTCATGAACTAGAAAAACTCTGGTTCTTCCCAGCCCGCAAAAATGTCTGGTATGTCTGTGCTCACCTTGTCGGTAAACACCGCTGGTCGCTTTTGCAAAAAGCTCATCACACCTTCGCGAGTGTCTGCCGAACGACCGCGTTCTTGAATGCCACGTGAATCAACACGATGTGCCTCCATTGGGTGCGAAGCCCCAAGCATTCGCCACATCATCTGACGTGCAAGAGCAACAGAAACCGGAGCCGTGTTGTCCACAATTTCTTGCGCAAGGTCACGAGCAACCTGCAATAACTCGGCTTGCGGATGAATGCTGCGCACGAGTCCACCGCGCAATGCTTCGTCGGCCAAAAAGACCCGTCCGGTCAATACCCATTCCTGAGCCTGAGCAATACCTACTAGACGCGGCAAAAACCATGACGAACAAGCCTCTGGCACAATGCCGCGGCGAGTAAACACGAAACCCATTTTGGCGGTGTCAGCAGCGATTCGAATATCCATTGGCAACGTCATCGTTGCACCGATACCAACGGCAGCACCGTTGATCGCACCAATGATTGGTTTATTGCACCTAAACATTCGGAGCGTCACCATGCCACCACCATCGCGACGCACCGCAGTTGGATTTTGACCACTCAACTTGCCGTCGCTAAATGTGTCTGCACCGTGCGACAAGTCGGCACCCGCGCAAAAAGCACGACCACTGCCCGTAACGATTACTGCGCGCACGTTGTCATCAGCATCAATTTCGTCGAATACTTGCAACAACTCGTTCATCATTATGCCAGTGAATGCATTCATCTTGTCGGGACGATCCATCGTGACCGTTGCGATGTTGTTGCTCACCTCGTAAATGATTTCTGTATACATGTGCTGGGTGCCTTTACAGTTTTGCGTTTATACGTCTATACATCTAAGAATCGTGAAGCCGCAATGGCAGAACCAATAGCGCCAACAAGTGCACCGATTGCAAGAATCATCAACATCACTCCCGTCAAATAACTAGACGGGACAACGAGCGAACTGATTCCTGTACCGGGCTTAAACCCAGCGACGCCATTGGTCCATGCAGAGTTGAGCACCCACAGCCCACCACAAGATGCAATGCCCCCGAGCAAACCGTGCAATAAGCCTTCAAGCATGAACGGCACCCTGATAAACCAGTTTGTTGCTCCGACCAATTTCATCACTTCTATTTCACGCCTGCGCGCAAACATCGCTGTACGAATCGTGTTCCAAATCAGTCCTACTGCTACGACCAACAAGACAAGCGACATCACCAATGTGACAGTGCGCACGAAACGAGACAGCGTCGAGATCACCTGAAACTCGTCTTCGGCAAGGGCCACATCTTGCACGCCAGGCAAAGAGCGATATTGCTCGCTCAAACTGCGCACGAGCTCTGGGTCTTGAGTAATCGGTACAACCTTGAACTGCGACGGAATATTGTCGGGGGTCAACAAACTCAAGGTGACAGGATCTCCAACAAAAATCCGTTTTGCTTCTTCATAGCTTTGTGTTTTGTCTAGATACAGCAACTTTTCAGCATCAATGATGGTTGGTGCAGCCTTAATTGTCTGGTCGATCAATGAGATCTGCTCGGGTGTTGCATCGCTGCGCACAAACACAATCATCTCAACGTCGCCACGCCACTGCACCAGCAGATTGTCAAATGCGCGCTGAATCAAAAACGTTGTGCCAACCAACAGCAGCGCAATGGCTGACGTAAGGATGGCTGCGACAGTGAGCGTGAGGTTGCGCCTAAAGCTTGCCCACATTTCGCGAAACGCATATGCAATACGGGCGATCATTCGTACACCCCGCGTTCTTGGTCGCGCACGATGACACCACGGTCAAGTTGAATAACGCGCTTACGCATTGCATTAACAACACGATGGTCGTGCGTTGCCATCACCACTGTGGTGCCAGTGCGATTGATCTCTTCCAATAGCGCCATGATGCCCTCGCCCGTTGCTGGGTCGAGGTTGCCGGTTGGCTCATCGGCCAACATGATGAGCGGTCTATTAACAAATGCTCGCGCGATCGAAACGCGCTGTTGCTCTCCACCCGACAACTGCTCCGGGAAACGATCTTCCTTGCCAGCAAGACCCACCAACTCGAGCACAACCGGAACCTGTCGATTGATGACGTGTCTTGGCTTGCCAATGACTTCGAGAGCAAACGCCACGTTTTCGAAAACTGTCTTGTTGGGCAACAACTTGTAGTCCTGAAACACGTTGCCCATGTTGCGGCGCAAATACGGAACGCGCGACTCGGCCATCTCATTAACGTTTTGCCCAGCCACCCACACCTCGCCACGCTCGGGCTGTTCTTGACGGTTAATCAGTCGCAATAGCGTCGACTTGCCAGATCCAGATGGTCCAACCAAAAATACGAAGTCACCTTTAGCGATATCGAAACTTGCATCTCGAACGGCCACCGTTTCGGTGCCGTATCTCTTGGTCACACTTTCCAAACGGATCATGGGGCCCCTTCCAGGCGACAAATGTTCAGTTTAGTTTATGAATCCGAGTTTGCGCGGCGCCACCGCAAGTATCCCTCCATAAAGAGATTGAGATCCCCGTCTAGAACCCCTGCGATATTTCCACTCTCAATCTCGGTGCGCACATCTTTCACCATCTGATATGGCTGCATGACATACGAGCGAATCTGGCTACCCCAGCCAATCGCCGATGGCTTACCAGCAATTTTTTTCATTGCAGCGTCACGCTCTTCTTCGATCCGAGATGCGACCATCGTCTTGAGGCGCTTCAACGCACTCTCACGGTTTTGCAATTGTGAACGTTCTTGTTGTGACGACGCGACGAGTCCTGTTGGTTCGTGAATGAGTCTTACTGCAGACGATGTCTTGTTGACATGCTGTCCACCAGCACCCGATGCTCGAAACACTTCCATACGAATATCGGTCTCATTAATTTCGACATCGGCTTCTTCCAGAATTGGCCACACTTGCACACTGGCAAAACTTGTTTGGCGACGACCCTGGTTGTCGAACGGGCTAATGCGCACCAAACGATGTGTGCCTCGCTCTGACGTGAGCAGCCCATAGGCATATCGACCACGCACCGTAAAGTCGGCCGACAAAATACCTGCTTCGGTACCAAGTGAGATATCGCCGATCTCAATTGCAAAGTTGCTGCGCTCTGCCCATCGCGTGTACATGCGCAAGAGCATCTCGCTCCAGTCCTGGGCATCAACACCACCGTCTTTGGCATTGATCTGCACAATTGCATCCATCTCATCGTGTACACCGGTAAACAAACTGCGCAGCTCAAGCGCATCAAGCTTTGACCGCACACCACCGATGCCGTTTTCAAGATCTGGTTCTTGGCTCGCATCATCAATTTCACGAGCCATTTCGTGCAGCACCTCTAGGTCGTCCACCGATTCAGACAGTTGCGCAAATTCGTCTAGGTCCGCTTTGAGATTGACGTATTCGGTATTTACTTTTTTGGCATTGTCTTGGTCGTCCCACAAATCGGGGCGAGCGACATCTATCTCAAGAACTTTCATTCGCTCGCCGCCAGCCTCCACCTTGAGATAGACAAAGGCTTCACTAACACGTCGCCGAATTTCGGTGAGGTCGTTGGAAAAATCGCGCATAGTGAAGAGAAGTAAATTAGTTGCGCCCGTGGCACAACTTGTACTTCTTGCCCGAACCGCAAGGACACATCGCATTGCGCGGCGTTGTCGACCAGTCATCAGCCGACTTGACAATCGTCTTCACGGCCGGCTCGGACTGCATCGGCACGCCGGTCTCTGCGGCAGCAACCGCGGCAAAGCCACCGTCGGTCTCGGTATCAAAAGATGATTCTTGAAGATTGCTCACCTGCAACACCGGCGACTCATTTTTCACAACCTGTACATGCATGACGTACTTGACAAAATCTTGAGCAATGCCCTTCATCAGGGCGCCAAACATCTCGAAGCCCTCACGCTGCCATTCGGTCAGTGGATCTTTTTGACCCATCGCACGCAGATTGATGCCCTCTTGTAAATAATCCATCTCTTCAAGATGTTCGCGCCAACGCTGATCGATAATGCGCAGCATCACTTGACGCTCAATCTCGCGCATTGTTGCTTCGCCCATCTCGGCTTCACGAGCGGCATAAAAAACCGAAGCATCAGACATCACGAGGTCGTACATCTCGTCGGTATCGGCACACTGCTCAAGGCGGTGACTGGTAACCGTGGATGGCCAAAACGAAACAAGCTCGCGAGCCAAGCCGTCCAGATCCCATTCATCGTTGACGTCAGACACACAATGACTGTCGATCAACGAGTCAACTGCTTCTGCCAAATACTCCATGGCAGCGACTTTGAGGTCGAGCCCCACGAGTATTTGGTCACGGCGCTGATAAATAATTTTGCGCTGCTCATTCATTACTTCGTCGTACTTAAGAACGTTTTTACGAATCTCGGCGTTGCGCTGCTCCACTGTTGTTTGAGCACGCTCAATGGCCTTAGTCACCATCTTGGCTTCAATAGCTTCGTCATCCGGCAATGCCCGACCCATTACCCAGCTCAATGCACCGGTTGCAAACAAGCGCATCAGTTCGTCGTCGAGACTCAAGTAGAAACGGCTTTCGCCCGGATCACCTTGGCGACCAGATCGACCGCGCAACTGATTGTCAATACGTCGTGACTCGTGGCGCTCTGTACCGAGCACATAGAGACCACCAACGCCACGTACTTTGTCGCCTTCGATCTTGCATGAAGCCGTGAACTCAACCAACAAATCGGCATAACGCTTTTGCGCTGCCGCTCGAGCCTGTCGATCTTCATCCGACATTTGTTCGAGCGGTATAGACAACGCAAATTCATCCGTCAGCGTGTCTGGCCCAAACCCCTCTTGCAATACCTTGGCACGAGCAAGCCCTTCTGGGTTTCCGCCGAGCATGATGTCGACTCCGCGTCCAGCCATGTTGGTTGCAACGGTGACGCTGCCAATGCGACCAGCCTGCGTAACGATTGAAGCTTCTCGAGTGTGCTGCTTGGCATTGAGCACTTCGTGTTTAATGCCGTGTTTGTCGAGTTCGCGCGAGAGCAATTCGCTCTTCTCCACGCTGACAGTACCGACCAAAACTGGTTGTCCCTTTTTGTGCTTCTCTTCGATATCAGCAACGACTGTCTTAAACTTTGCGGCTTCGGTCTTAAAAATCAGGTCGGCTTGGTCGATGCGCACCATCTCGCGATTGGTTGGGATGGGAACAACCTGCAGCCCATATGTATTCATCAACTCGGCTGCCTCGGTTTGCGCAGTACCTGTCATGCCGGCGAGTTTGTCGTACATGCGGAAATAATTTTGCAAGGTGACGGTTGCGAGCGTTTGGTTTTCTTCTTTGATCTTGACACCCTCTTTGGCCTCCACAGCCTGGTGAATACCCTCACTCCAACGACGGCCTTCAAGAATTCGACCCGTAAATTCGTCAACGATTTTTACTTCACCATCTTGGATGATGTAGTCCTTATCGCGCTGATACAACACCGCAGCCTTGAGTGCTACTTGCAATTGGTGCACCAAGTTTTGTTGCACTTCGTCATACAAGTTGGCAATGCCAAGTTGTTGCTCTACTTTTTCAATTCCAGCCTCGGTTGGAACTACGACGCGCTTGTCTTCTTCAACTTCATAATCAACGTCTCGCTTGAGCGACCTGACAATTGAAGCAAATTGGTAATACGACTTGGCTGCATCGGCAATGCGTCCAGAAATAATCAATGGTGTACGAGCCTCGTCAATCAAAATCGAATCAACTTCGTCAACGATTGCGAAATAATGACCGCGCTGAACTTTTTCTTCTTTGGTGCCAGCCATGTTGTCGCGCAAATAATCAAAACCAAATTCGTTGTTTGTGCCATAGGTGATGTCGGCCATGTAGTCGATGCGCTTCTCTGCCGCCGAAGTGCGCACACCAGGAATCACGAGTCCAACTTCGAGTCCGAGCCAGCGATGAATACGACCCATCCACTCCGAGTCGCGTTGCGCAAGATAATCGTTGGTGGTCACCAAGTGCACACCTTTGCCAGGCAACGCATTGAGATACATAGGCAAAGTTGAAACAAGCGTCTTACCTTCGCCCGTGCGCATCTCGGGAATCCATCCTGCATGCAGTGCTGCTCCGCCCATCATCTGCACGTCGTAGTGGCGCTGACCAATAACACGCAGCGATGCTTCACGAACTACAGCAAACGCTTCGACCAATAAGTCATTGGTGTCTTCACCGCGCTCGATGCGCGAGCGAAACTCGGCGGTCTTGCCTTTGAGTGCCTGATCCGACAACGCATGAATCTCTGGCTCTTGAGCATTGATATCGGGAATGATGTCGGCCAAAGCCTTGACCTTTTTGCCCTCACCGGCGCGAAGAATGCGATCAAGTAAGGCCATAAGACCCTGAATCCTACCTTCGGAGGTCGTGCCTGACAGCGCTTGCCACCGCCACACAGATCACTTCCCGAGCACCCGCCTTGTGCAATGCCTCTGCAGCACACCGCAGGGTTATGCCTGTTGTGACCACATCATCAACAACCATTACATGGCTGTTCACCCGCAGTTTGCGTGCCGAGTACACAGAACCCTGCAATCGCTGATCACGTGATGCCCCAGTTTGCACATTGGTTGAAGTCTTGATCAGAAGTCGCCTGCACGGCAGATCGAGCACCCTAGCCAATCGTCGCGCCAATAATTCGGACTGATCGTGGCCACGTCGACGAACTCGCGCCGTACTGGTCGGTGCCCAAGTCACCACATCGCAGACTGTTGCGATGTTTGACACGCTTTGCAGAACTCGTTGCGCTAGCAATTCTGCAAGCACCGCAACCACCTGTCGGCGATTTCGGTACTTGAGATTCAAAATCAAACGGCGTGCGATGCCTTCATACGCAACAGCCGCTACTGCTGCATCACACTCGGGTTGCGCCATTGCAAATAGTTGTGTCCGGCATTTGACGCACAGTACGCGGGCATTACAGCCACACGCCTCGCACCGCTGTCTGTACAACATTGACACCTCCGCAGCATTAGTGTTTGCGCGTGACAAAATATTTTCTTGCACCGCTCAAAGATCGCCCAATCGAGCGACTGACCAGATGTGTGTTTGGGCTTGCACTTTTCGGAACCGGAATTGGCATGCAAAAAGCCGGCAATCTGGGTTTGCCACCGTGGGACGTGTTTCATGATGGCGTAAGCAAGATCATCGGTTTACCCTTCGGTTCAACCATCGTGCTCACGAGCGCGTTCGTCATGTTGCTCTGGATCCCACTGCGACAAGCACCAGGACTTGCCACCATTTTGAACGCAATTGAGGTTGGCATTGCAGCCGGCATCTTTCTTTCCATCGTTCCTGAAGCCACCGATGACACAGCAATGTGGCTAAGAATATTTTTAATGCTCGGCGGAATTGTGGTGACTGGAATTGGATCAGGTTTTTACATCGGTGCAGGTCTTGGCCCTGGCCCACGTGACGGCTTGATGGTTGGTCTTGCCAAACGCGGCATCAATATCGGCAAAGCGCGCACAGGCGTAGAAATAGCAGTGTTGCTTGCCGGAATTGCATTGGGCGGCTCGATCGGAATCGGCACGATTGCGTTTGCTGTTTTGATCGGACCAATAGTCGCGAAAGCACTTCCGCTGCTACAGATCCGATCTGTAAAATAAACTGGTGTTACACACCAGTTAACTAGTAGCGGTAGTTCTCCGACTTAAACGGACCGTTGTGTGAAATGCCCAAGTAGTCAGATTGCTCGTCTGAAAGTTTTGTCAACACTGCGCCAAGAGCGCCCAAGTGCAGCATTGCAACCTTTTCGTCAAGTGCTTTTGGCAATACGTAAACACCTAGTGGATACTTTTCGGTGTGATTAAACAGTTCCATCTGAGCGATGACTTGGTTCGTGAATGAGCAACTCATCACAAAGCTCGGGTGTCCTGTTGCGCAACCCAAGTTGACAAGACGTCCTTCTGCCAACACAATCACAGCATGGCCGTCTTGAAACGTCCACAAGTCGGTGCCGGCCTTCAGTTCGTCGCGAGTTGCCCCGCTTCGAGCAAGACCAGCCATATCGATTTCGTTGTCAAAGTGGCCGATGTTGCACACAATTGCGTTGTGCTTCATCCTTGCCATGTGATCAACAGTCACAATTGCTTCGTTGCCCGTTGCAGTTACAAACACATCTGCAGTTGAAACAAGCGCCTCAAGTGTGTTGACTTCGTAGCCCTCCATCGCTGCTTGCAATGCATTGATTGGGTCAATCTCGGTCACCACAACGCGCGCACCTTGACCGCGCAAGCTTTGCGCACAGCCTTTACCTACGTCGCCATAACCACAGACCACTGCCAACTTGCCAGCCAACATCACGTCAGTCGCGCGGTTGATTGCGTCAATCAACGAGTGACGACATCCGTACAAGTTGTCAAACTTTGATTTGGTCACGCTGTCGTTGACATTGATTGCAGGAAAAAGCAACTCGCCCTTTTCGGCCATCTTGTAGAGACGCTTTACACCGGTGGTTGTTTCTTCGGTAACACCCTTGATGCCTTTTGCCATTGTGGTCCACTTTTTTGGCTCAGTCTTGAGCGAGCGCTGCAAGAGTCCAAGCACAATTGCCAACTCTGGGTTTGATGCAGTCGTTGGATCCGGAACAGCGCCTGCTGCTTCATACTCAACACCCTTGTGCATCAACATGGTTGCATCGCCGCCATCATCCAAAATCATGTTTGGTCCGTCGCCATCTGGCCATGTCATCATCTGGTCGGTTGCCCACCAGTATTCTTCGAGCGTCTCGCCCTTCCATGCAAACACAGGAACACCATCTGGCTCTTCGACTGAACCGTTTGGTCCAACCGCTACTGCTGCAGCCGCGTGATCTTGGGTTGAAAAAATATTGCAACTGGCCCAACGCACTTCTGCGCCAAGTTCGGTGAGTGTTTCGATCAACACTGCAGTCTGAATCGTCATGTGTAGTGAGCCAGAAATGCGCGCACCCTTGAGCGGTTTGGTTTTGCCGTACTCTTTGCGCAACGCGCGAAGACCTGGCATTTCGTGCTCGGCTAAGTGAATCTCTTTGCGACCAAATGGTGCGAGGGAAAGATCGGCGACGCGAAAATCACGACGTTGGGCAAATGAAGTCATACAGTTTCCTTTGTTTTGAGTATGTGTACGTGAAGTTGTACATGTACATGAGTGAAAGTTGCTGGGCCCTGGCCAGCTGGCACGGGATTAGTTTGGCCCATCTAGAACCAGCATCCTAGACGAAAACAGCTAGGCAAATGTTGGAGCGATGTGCTCTTGGGCAATTCGCTGCATCAGACCATCGTGCTCCGATGCGTCAACACTGGTTGCCTCATCAATCAACATCACAGGGATTCCTTCAACAATGTTGTACTTGCGTTGCAACCGTGGGTTATACAAAAAGGCATCAGTCGAAAAGTAATACAGCGATCCCTTGTCTTGTGGGCAGGCCAAGATCTGAAGCAATTTTGCATCGAGTGACATAACGCTCATTGTACTGCCCCGCTCTTAGGCCGTAATGCTGGCAAGCAACTCGACGACATGAGTATCACACTCATCACGCGTGGAAGCCTCGAGATTGAGTCGCAACAGCGGCTCGGTATTAGACGCTCGCACATTGAACCACCACGAACCACAGTCAACGGTCAGTCCATCTACTCGATCTTGTGAGTACGACGAGTAATCAAGCGCAATTCGCTCAATGACGGCGTGGATGTCATCGACCGTTGTGTTGATTTCTCCACTCGATGCATAGCGCTCAAGCGGCTCACGCATTTGCGAAAGAGATTTGCCGGTGTGGCACATCTCGCCCAACACGCCCATCGTTGCAATCAATCCGCTGTCGGCACGATAGTTGTCGGCGAAGTAATAGTGACCAGAGTGTTCGCCCGCAAACACCGCGCCCGTTTCGGCCATGATCTGCTTCATGAAGCTATGACCATTTTTTGTTCGAATGCCTTTTCCACCAAGCTCAGCAATCACCTCTGGTACGGCGCGCGAGCAGATGAGGTTGTACAAAATGGTTGCGCCAGGGTGCGTGCGCAAGAAACGCGTCGCCAAAAGTGCTGTCGTTGTACTGCCCGACATTCCTCGACCTTTTTCATCCACCACAAAAACTCTGTCGGCATCGCCATCAAACGCCAGACCAACATCAAACCCACCTGCTAACACTCGAGCCTGCAAGTCTCGCTGGTTTGCAGGTTGCAGCGGATCGGCTGGATGATTGGGAAACGTACCGTCTAGTTCGCCGTACATCACTTCAAGTTCGAATGCACTGAGCCGTTCAAAAACTGCTGGCACAACAAGTCCGCCCATTCCGTTGGCGGTATCAGCAACAATTTTGAGTGGACGCAAGGTGTCTGCCTGAATGAACTTGACAACATGGTCAACAAACTCGGAAAGCAAGTTGATGTGATTCAACGTTCCGGCCTTTGCCGCAGGTGTTGGCTCCTTGCCATCGAGCACTGCGGTTGCGATAACCAGCATGTCGCGTAAGCCGTTATCGATGCCGATTGAACGAGCACCTGCCGAACAACACTTGATGCCGTTGTACTGAGCAGGGTTGTGTGAGGCCGTAAACATTGCACCAGGCATGTTGAACTTGCCCGACGCGTAATACAACAAGTCGCTCGAGGCTAGGCCAACATTGGTGACGTCTACTCCGTGCGCAAGTGCTCCACGCTGAAATGCATCCACGAGTTCAGGACCGCTTGGTCGCATGTCGTGCGCGACAACAATGGCACTGGCACCAGTAAATTTGGCAAAGGCCACACCAAACGCGTATGCAGCCGATGCATCCAACTGCTCTGGCACAATTCCACGAATATCGTAAGCCTTAACAATTGCGTTGAGATCTGGCACGAGTTGAAAGGCTACTGAAATTCTCTTCTCAAACGGCGCCGCCTTCGTACGAGCACTCCAATACCGATGAATGTCAACAAATACGCCATGTAATCGAGCGATGTCGAGCCGTAATGCAACCTGACGTTGTTGCTAGTGGGAATCACCACCATCATGTTTGGAGCAACACGAAATGGACCGGTCGCACCGTCTACTTTCCAGTTTGGAAAATAACTCACGCGCACCAATACAGGTACTCCAATTTTGTCGACACTAAACGACACGTCACTTTGACCCATCTCAATATTGCTCACGACAACAGGTGGCAATGCAACCCGTTCTATTGCTTGAGATGGAGTCACGATGTCAACTCGTCTACCCGATGCACCGGGCTCGCCCTCACGACGAGTCAGATCAATTTTGGCGTCAATGTGTTGCCACTCTTGTGGGCCAGCGTCAGCTGGCAGTGCTGCCCATTCGTCGGCATGTTGAAACCAACTGGTACCAATTTCAAGCCAACGCTCCCGCGGGTCTCCACCTGCCAACGAAACAATAACGGGTTGCACGCTCAGTGGCACAACCAAATCACTTTCGCTCACACGGAAAATCACCCATGGACCAGATTGCGCTACCTTCACGAGGCCTGGCTGCGCCGATGCTGCCGTAACTGCCTCTGGTGTAAAACCCATGAAGTATTTGACGCCAAGGGCGCGCATATAGGCAACACCCTTGGCTGCGTCATTATTGTCGTAGCGCAACTCACGCACTGGGTTACTACTTTGTTTTGACATCGCTGCTGCAGTGATGAAGTGGTACGGGGTCGTGCCCGCAGCCTCGAAAAACAAACCTTCCATCGAACTGATGCACCCGTCCGTCCAAAATGGCAGGAGCATGAGTCCCATAGTCGTTCCGTATTTATTGAGTTCGCCATTGTTTTCCCATACGGCTCTGCCACAGCCCTGAGATGGGTCTGCACCCAACGACTTCATTGTCGCAACCACATCGTGGTACTCGCCGTAAGCCGACTTGCCCTCGTATCCAGTGAAATTCCATCGAGCCCAACCATCAACAAACCCGTCATTGGATGATGCACCGCGAATTGGACCCCAAACATATTCCGATTTGCCAGCGGCATTGGTCTTCACACTTCCAAATGGCAATTCTTGAAAGCGAAATCCGACAACAACAAATGTGGCAACAACGAATGCGACCAAGACGCCCAAATTAAATGACACCTTGGTGCGAGCAGATGAAATCTGAGCGAACTGCGCCTCATCATCCGATCCATTCCGAGACAGCGCTTGTCGCGCCACTCGCTCGAGCGACAACACTCGCGCCACAAACGCCACAACTTCATAGATGCCAATGGCAAAAAGAAAATACCGCAGCAGGTAAAAAAACGGAAGAATTCGTGGGTTCCACAACAGGCCGATGACCGGCAACCCACCTCGCGCAAAGTACACGCCAGCGGCAAGCAGCACACCGTATGCACCCATCCACATACCAATCTTGTGTCGACGCACAACCTGACTGGTTAAACCGAGCAGCGCAAGCGACATAATAATGGCGTCCCACAGCGTGCTCAGCGGAAAGTACAACTTCCAAAATGAATCGCTCGAACCACTTGGTCGTGGCTCGTATTTCATGTCGGTCATATAGGCATGACTTGTCACAAATGGAATCACCCAAAATGACGACAGAAGCACCGCAAAAATGATGATCTTGACGCCAAAGACAAGCGACGTGTTGTCTCTGCGACCATCAACTTTTTGTGGAATCCAAAACAGCAGCATCAGTGCAACTCCGCCAAACACAAACAACAACACAATGCCGTGACTGAGCGCGGACAACGCGACAACGATTGATCCTGCAGCCAAATATTTGCCGGTCTCAAGCCCTCGAGCCACCAACGCAAAACCCAGAATGCTCAGTGACAGTGCAATCGAAAACGAAAACTCGCCAGCCATTGTTGAAGCGATGTTTCCGCCATAAATAGTGAAGCTTTCGTCATAGAGAAAAATCGTTGCCGCAATTGCCAACATCTCAGGGATTGGGTATGCGAACCGAGCGAACCTTCCAAAGAGCCACGCGCAAAATGGCAACGTCAAAATTCCGATCACGGCAGCAATTTTGATTGCGATGCCGTACGGCAAAACAAGATTGAGCGCAACGATGAACAATGCAGGAACCACCATGTAGTAGCGATACACGGGCAACCCTGCATACCAGTCCATGCTCCACCCCGCCAAGCGAAAATGATTCAGCAAGTGATCGCGCAAAAATGCGGGGCCCCACACGTGCGCGCCCATGTCGCCGCCCGTTGGAGTGTTATTACGGAAAATCAGACCTGGATGCAATGTGAGCAACAAAAATATTGTGGCACCACCCACAACAATGATTGCCGACAGGCGTTTCCAGTAATCGGCATTTGACTCAAATTGCATTGACCAACGGCGCAACATGGTTGAGCGTTCACTCATGTCATCGTGGTTCATACTTGCAACATCTTAGGAGAGGGCTACGAGCAACAGTCCCGTTGCATTAAACGCCAAGTGGGTGACCATCGAGAGACCCACCCGCTGAGTGCGTCGATAACAAAAACCGAGCACGAGAGCAAATGCAAAAAGTCCGGGAAACTCGATTGGTTCAAGATGCACAACGGTAAACCATGCTGCGGTAATGATCAGCGCCCAAGTAGACCCAAGTTGAGTCTGTAGCCCACCCTGAATAAAACCTCGATACACCAACTCTTCTACTAACGGCGCTCCAACTACAACTACAACAAACAGCACAATGAACCATGCACCATCTGCGGCGTCAACCATGTCACGCGCACGAGTTTCGATGCGCTGCGGATTGAACGTGTCGGGGAACCACTTATTGAGCGGCCAATTGACGACATTCATCAGTACAACTTGACAAAAAACTCCCAGTGGTATTCCCAACCAGTCAGTCGTAGCAAACCTCATTCCAAAATATTGACGGAAGTCAGTGCCTGCGCGACGAGCCACCCATCGCAACATAAAAACAAACGGCAGCCAGAGTCCAAGTGCCGAGAGTGCTAGGACCCACGTAGTCGGAGAATCGGTTGCGGCGTCACTGCTAGCACCACTAGTACTAGTAGAACCAGTTATTGACATCACAGCAACGCTGAGCATTACCGCAGTGAGATAGCAACCAATCCACAGCAGCAATATTGAAAGCAGCGAGCGTTTAGGTTCAAATTCAACGCTTGGCGGCGGCCAAGGTGCCTGAGTCATCCCGCTAGACGATTTGGAATCACCATCGTGAAACGGTCACGGCGGTCTTCGAGACGCCAACCAGTTGGCACCACGAACCGCTGCGAGTGACGGAGACACAGGTCATAGGCATGTGGATCGCGATCTACAGCCAAGTCGTCGAGCCACACGAGTGCGCGTCCATATTGATATGTCAGCGTTACTACAGCGGATTGTGAACATGTAGAACGAGAACAGTGACGAGCCATGTGACCACAATAATCGTGTAACTGCACAGTTTGGTGGACTGTTAAACACTGCTACAAGTGCCCGTATCATTGCCTCATGAGCAAATTGCCACCCCCTCCTCCATCATCCAATCAACCTGGTTCATCAAAGCCACGTCAACAACGTCAGTTGCGAAGAGGCATGCCAGGCAAGTCACAAAAAAACGGAGCTTCACCAACCGGCAAGGACAAACCATCGATGCCAAGGTGGGCCGTGTGGGCACTCATCGCAGTTGCAGCAGCACTGATTGTTGGACCGCGTTTTATTCCTACATCAACGGCAACAAAATTTACTTACACCGAATTTCTTGAGGCTGTTTCTAACGGCCAAGTCACTTCAGTCAAGATCAACAACCTCTCCAACATCATCAGTGGCGAGTTGACAAGTGGGGACTCGTTCACAACAACTGGTGCAGTCACTCTCTCAGATGCCGACGAGCAATTGCTCAAGTCAAGAAATGTTGATTACGATTACTCAACGCCGCAAGGCAACTTTTTCACGAGCCTGATTCCAATCTTGCTGCCCTTCTTGTTGATCATGGGCTTTTTTATCTGGATGCAGCGTCGCGCAATGGGCCAAGCCGGCAGCATCATGTCGATTGGTCGCAGCCGTGCCAAAAATTTCAACGCCGACAAACCAGTCACCACGTTTGCCGATGTTGCTGGTTATGAAGGTGTCAAGCAAGAGATCAAAGAGGTTGTTGACTTCTTGCGCACGCCAGAGCGCTTTAAAGAAATCGGTGCGCGCGTTCCTAAGGGCATCTTGCTCGTTGGGCCTCCGGGCACCGGCAAGACACTGTTTGCTCGTGCGGTTGCGGGCGAAGCAGGAGTTGGATTCTTGTCAGTCACCGGCTCTGACTTCATGGAGATGTTTGTTGGCGTCGGCGCAAGTCGCGTGCGCGACCTCTTCCAACAAGCAGCAAAGATGGGTCGAGCAATTATTTTTGTCGACGAAATTGACTCGATCGGTCGCAAGCGCGGCGCAGGTCTTGGTGGTGGACACGACGAGCGCGAGCAGACACTCAACCAAATGCTCGCCGAGATGGACGGATTCGAAGCCACCGAGGGCATTGTTGTGCTGGCGGCTACCAACCGCCCAGACATCTTGGATGCTGCACTGTTGCGACCTGGTCGCTTCGATCGTCAGATCATCGTGCCGCTACCAGAATCAGATGAACGATTGGCCATTCTCAAAGTGCACTCAATCGGCAAGCGCATGGGTCAAGATGTCGATCTCGACACGATGGCCAAAGCAACTCCCGGCATGAGTGGTGCCGACTTGGCCAACTTGGTCAACGAAGCAGCGCTCTTTGCTGTACGCCGAGGTTCAACACACATCGAGCGCATTGATTTCGAAAATGCTCGTGACCGAGTGGTGTTGGGTGCGAGCCGTGAAAGTCTTGTGTTGAACGCAGAAGAAAAACGCGCTACTGCATATCACGAAGGTGGGCACGCAGTTCTTGCAACCGTTTTGCCACACAGCGATCCGCTGCACAAAGTGACCATTCTCCCCCGTGGTATGGCGCTCGGCGTCACCTGGACACTGCCAGCAGAACGACACACCTATTCACGTGAGTTTTTTGAAGACGTGATCTGCAAAGCAATGGGTGGTCGAGTTGCCGAGATGATGGTATTTGGTTCGCTCAACAGCGGTGCTGCAAATGATCTCGAGCAGGCCACAGGCATTGCACGCCGAATGGTGCGCGAGTGGGGCATGAGCGATGCAGTTGGACCAATGGCGTGGTCTGGCCAGCAACAAGTTTTCCTTGGCGAAGACTTGATGACAAGCGGTCGCGAATATTCAGATGAGACAGCGCGCAAAATCGACGAAGAGATCGGCCGTATTCTGCTTGAGCAAGAAAAGCGCGCACGAGTGGTGCTCGAAAAGCATCGTAAGGGCCTCGATCTAGTTGCTCAGTCACTACTCGACAACGAGACGATTGACGGTGCGATGGTTTCCAGATTGGTTCAACAAGGTCTCGGTCAGCCAACACGCCGCACAGAAAATGAATCGTCGAACGATTCGCCAACTCAACTACACGACTGAGTCGCGCGCCCTCGCCAACGCAGCCCACAGATCAGTAGCCGATACTGGTCCTAAAAAGTTTGCCTGCACCACTCCGTTTGCATCTGCCATCAATACGGTAGGAACAGCGTCAACCTTGTAGCGCTCGTGTAATTCGCGCTGTGCCGTGTATTCCAGAATCTGTATTGCGACACTGTTCGTTTCGAGCACTCGCACTTTGCGCTCGATATCAGAGCATGTCTGGCACGTTGCAGAAGTAAAAGCCAAAACGATCCATGGTGCGTCTGGTCGAGCAAAGTCTGATCGGTCAATCTGGGACGGAACTTCAGTCGCACCTTGAGTTGGTGCATCGACTTGTCGTTTTCGTTGCCACAAGTTGGCCAACAACGCAATCACAACTACTACCCCAACGATTACGAACCGAATCACGATGTCGACTCCATCAAAAAATTATTAGCAGAAGGCAAGTGAGGCAGTGCAAGAACGGCACTTCGACCGATGAGATTATTACCTCGCAACAGCAACCGCTGCACCACCACGGCCACACTTGCTTGCACGATGATTTGCGCAGAGGGAAGCCCTGGAGGAACGCCAATGGAGAGAACTCCTCCCGCAGGCAAGACGAGCGACTCGAGCCCACCCAACACCACTGCGCCAGCAGGCCCTACTTGCAGCACACTCACCGTCGCCTCAATTGACGTTGTATTCATGACCTGCAACGCGTCTTCGCTAGGTGTGACACCACTCGGAGCACTCCATGTCGTCGACCCAGAATTGTGTGGTGCACCCAAAACGACTGATGTTCCTACCGTGTTGCCGTCACGACGGTTGATAACTTGCTCAACAACGATGCCCAGCGAATCACCCATGTCTTGATCGTTGGTCGACACGATGATTCCATATCTGCCAACCGGAAGACCCTGGATGGTGCCTGTATCAATAGTGATCACACGATGCGCGGGTGCCGTGATGAGGAGCGGTTCGATGCTATTCGCCGAATCACTTCCGTTCACAAACACCACGCTGAGCGAACGATCACGACTGCTCGGGTTATAGATCACAAGATTTTCTGTGTTGCCACCAATTTTTTCGCCGTTACTAAACCACCATTGGGTGCTCATTGCCGAAGCACCAAGGCTCATTGAAAAACCAAGGCGACCCTGGCCTAAATAATGTTGTACGCGACCAGCCACCAAGCGGCCAGACGACGCGTGGATTGACACCGCCAAAATCGGTTCATTGCGCGCACCCTGTTGATCCATTGACAATGCCACAACCGAGTTGGCAGGCAATACAAAGCCCTGCAACTGCTCGGGGCTGCGCTCTGCATCTGCTGTTACAAAAGTGATGTCGACAACGGTCGCATCTACATATGGATTAGTCATCACTATTTGCTCAATTGAATCGGCTCCGGTAAAACCGTCTGCAAAATACCAATCAGTTCCTGGTTGCGTGGCACACAAGACAACCGCATCGCCGGCAGGGTGTCTCACAATTTGTTCAACCGATCCTTGCGATCCCACAATCTCGACAACCGCACTCACGAACGGCGAAGTAATGCCGCCACGAGCGTCGAGCGTGATGTGCGACCTTGCGGGAATAGATA
This sequence comes from Actinomycetota bacterium, assembly GCA_046049195.1. Taxonomy (GTDB): domain Bacteria; phylum Actinomycetota; class Acidimicrobiia; order Acidimicrobiales; family Ilumatobacteraceae; genus UBA3006. The sequence goes on from JBJOEQ010000030.1 coordinate 23,772, forward strand.
CGGCGTTGACGACGGGGGTTTGATCAAAGCTCAGCAATGTAACCGTTGCCGAGATATCTGCCTCCGAAGCGTTTGAGATCACCAAACTGCTCAAGATGGTTTCGTCGTTAGCGGGCACACCAGGGCAAAACCAATTAGTCGTCATCGAATCGTTAGCCGAGATAAATGGCATTGCAGGCAGTGTCGAGACCTCCACAAAATTCATGGCGTTGTCAGCATCTGCATTGTCGTTCGCGGTGTTGTCTACAACAAGTAGAGCCGCACCAGTAACCACCACTATGGCAACCATCACCAATTGACTTAACGTCATATGCGATGGCGTTTGGGATCTAAAAAAATTTGTGCCGAGTTTCATTATGAGCCAGCACCGTCTTGTTTGTTAAATGTAAGCACCGAATCACTCGACGCGCCAAGCACAATCGGCTTCTCACGACGCACACCTATCCGGGACTTTATTCGCTTCAGATTAAACGTTGCAGAAATCACCAAGACCCACAAAATCAATTGCACCATGAGCAGCGCAACATGATTCCACGGTGTCCTAAAGTCAAGAGTCGCAGTTCCCGCCACAGGTGAATCAAATGCCGTTGTGCCACCAAAGGCGACTCGCGGAATTACGTCAGAGTTGTCAACACGTAATACCAAGTGATCGTTAAAGGGTGCGACCAAATGAATAGTGCCTACCTCAACTGGAGTTGGACGACTTGCAATGTCACCCATACGCGTAAGCACCTGCGCAACTTGCAACTGCGATGACAGTAAAGCATCGGTACCTGCCTGCTGACTCAGCACCGCAGATGCCTCATCCAGTTTTGTCAGCGAAGGCGCGTAAGCCATATTTTCAAAGATGACTAAATCATTTGCTGTGTATACGCGCCGAAAATCTAGTTGTAGTGACAAACCTTCGAGCAGACCAATCGGTGCTTCAAGTGGTTGGTCAACAGTTGACGCGGCACCATCAATAATTGGCACAACCAGATAACGAACACCAAGACTTGCCAGCAATCGCCCACAACGAACTGTCTGCTGAGAGATCGCAGCATCCAGGGCTTGAGCCACCGAATCAGTGAGCGCATTGGTCGGAGCCAGCCAATGATCGCGCAATGTCAACTCTCCATCATCTGCAACGGCAAACGCAGTTTGGTCATTGAGACGCATGGCAGGTAATGGCAACACTTCACTTCGTCCCACATACACAACGTTGTAGTCGCCCGATGCTGGGTCGGTTGGCAGCTGTGCCACCAACTGGGCGAGTGAAACTTTTGGCTGACCCCACCGTCCGTTTGTACTCAATACGAGCGCGGGCAGAACACCTACCACGATGCACACAAGCGCGACACTCGCAAGTGGCTTCCACCATCGATAAGCATTGTTGGCTTGATCATCAAAAATAAAACTCGCCATTGTGGCTGCCGCCAATGACAGACCGCATGCAACCACAACGAACAAAATCCCGTTTTCGGGCATCGCTACATCCACATAACCGGCATCCGACAGTGCCACAGCAATAAGTGAAAAGAGTACGAGCGACGCAGAACGCGCAGCCCACACCAATTTGTCGCCACGCACTATCAACAGACCAATGATGACAGGAACATACAAACCAAGCGCCAAAATTGAGATTGCAATCACGCCACTGTCCATACGCGCAAGTGTCGCAATGCCAACTCGACCACTTCGCATTGTTTGCACGCCGACCAACTGCTGCCACCAATCCGATGCAATGAATCCGCCAGACCATGGGAAGTTGAGCACAATGATTCCGACAACAAGCACAAACACCAACTGCAGCACTGCAACAATTGCCTGCCATCGCACGCGCGACACAAGATCTGCTGTCATCCACACTGCGCTCGCGAACAGCGCGACAACCACAAAAATCGGCGCGAATGCCGCAACCACTGCACCAAACAAAACAGCCAATGCCCACACCTGGGTTTTTTGAGCGCCGACCGGACGCTGACCAACGCGTACGAACAATCGCAGCAGCCATGGCAATGCTGCATAACAAGTCAATACTCCAAAACGCCCCTGAGCGATTGCTACGTAGGGTGCCGGAACTGCTGCATACACCAAGAACCCAACAATGCGCGCTCGCGAACTAAAAAAACCACTAGCTACTTGCCACATACCGACGCAGCCAACCACTAGTGCACCAACCACCGAAAGCATTTGCAATGCTCCGAGTCTGCCCAGCACGCCAACACCGGCAATCGCGAGCAAAACAATTCCTGTTGGATTTGCGCTCGCCTGACCAAAACCCGCCTGCCACCAACCGCTCACGACAGACGAAATCAATGCTGTTGGCGACTCAGTTGCGCTCCGAAGCGGCAGGAAATCGCCAACTGATGCAACCCCGCCGCTAATCAATCCCCGACTACCAATAACAATCAGTGCAATCACGGTGAGGGCAGTAATTCCCACAAACCTCGACTTGGGAGAACTCAGACTCTTGGCACTCAAACCAGATATCTCTTGCACTCGGGTTTGTCGTTTGCGAATGAAAGCCCACAGACGAGCACTCCCACGACTCTGTAGACCATGAATTTCGGCGGCTGAAACCCGTCGATATGGTCGCACCTCTGCTCTGCGCCGCACAATGTATCGAACATCAAAAATTACGGCGATTGATGCACGCAAAGATACTTGTGCTTGCCTGAATGTTCCGTTGAATACGCCGATCACGACACGTGCAATCGCCATCACAATTAATTGCACCAAAACAATGGGCAACTGAATTCGGCTCGACAACGTGGCCACTGTGCGCACTCGATGACGTGCCTCAAGTGCGCTCATCGTCGAGACAGATCGCGAGACACTCATCTCTTTGCGATGTCTGGCACGTGCGGCTGGCACCACCAGAACACGCGCGCCACTCAGGTGAGTGCGCCAACAAAAATCTAGGTCTTCACCAAACAGCGGGATGTCGGGAGAAAAACCACCGATCTCACGAAACATGTCAGCACGCACCAACATGCATGCAGACGGAAGCAAAAACACATCGCGCACGGCGTCGTGCTGTTCTTGATCTTTCTCGCCTTGTGCAACAATCGAATCGATCTCGCCAATTCGATCGGCGCCGAGCCCCACACTTTGCAACACCGTAATGTCATCCCACATCACAAACTTTGGTCCGACGACTCCCGCATTTGACCTAAACATTTCCTCGATCATGGTCGAGATTGCATTGCTCTCTAAAGCAACGTCATCGTGCATAAAGCAAAAGAAGCCGCTTTCGCCTTCAACCAAACGACCAACTTCGTTCATCAGCGGTCCATACCCAGGGTTGCCCTCAACCTGACGAATGACTGCTGCAGGCAAGTGCTGGAGAATGCCATGTTCGGCAGTTGGCGAAGACGCAGTTTCGGTCACAAAAAACAGAGTTTGCAGGTTTGGGTAGTCCTGCGCAGCAAGCGAAGTCAATACTTCATCGAGCCAAGGACACGGTTGATGCACCACCATTGCGATGACCACGGGCGGGGCCTGCACTGGCGAGACGCGTTCGCCCAAGTTATTCAAATCGGTTGGATTCGTCACGATGTACAGAGTTTAGTTGCGCCCAACCTTGCTGCCCCGTGGCCCAAAACGAGCGTGCGCAAAGCATTACTGATACTTGCTTTTGCGAACACCCCTAGATACCCTCGGTTTGAGGTTGTGGACTACAAAGGATCTTTATGACAGAAAAAAATATTGACCTTGATTGTTTGAAAATGAAAGCCAAAGAATTGGCCTACACCTCTGTTGGCATCGGTATTCTCGCCTTCCAAAAGGTGCAGGTGCGACGGCGCGAGCTTTCCGAAGAAATCGATAAAGAATTCCCACATGCCAAAGCGTTCGTTGCAAAGCAAGTGGAAACGACAGTCAGCAAGATCGCCATGACGATGACTTCGCTAATTACCTCGCGCAACGACACTCAAGCCAGCAAGTAATATCGGCTTGCTTGTTATTCACTGAACCAACATCATCGATTTCGGCTTCACAGCCGGCGATCACCAGTCGCAAGCCCCTTCCCGAAGGCACGCTGACAGTTGGTGTTGGTCTGTTTATCGCTGGCATTTCAGCCTTTGTATTTTTTAAAATTGGTCAGCAAGCACTGGGGCAAGACGGCTTCAAACCAATTGTCGCCATGTGGTTCATTGCATTTTCTCTTGCACCTGGCTTCTTTCTACCGATCGAACAAGAGGTAGGCAGAGCTCTTTCTCATCGGCAAGCGCTCAACCAAGGTGGCCGACCGATAATTCGTCGCATGATTCCACTTGCGGCAACCATGCTCGTGGTTCTCGCCATAATCATCGCCATCGCTGCTCCACATCTCACAGAGCATCTGTTTGATGGTTACGGCGTTGTCGTGGTGTGCCTTGTGCTCACGCTTGTGTCGTACGCACCGATGCACCTTGCGCGCGGTATCTGTTCTGGGTCTCAACGATTTGGTGCATACGGCATCATCATTGGCGCAGATGGTGCCGCCCGGGTCATCGGTGTCGCAGTGCTCTGGGCGCTGGGAGTCGACAGCGTCGGAGCCTTTGCACTCATGATCGCTCTGTCACCACTTTTTGGCGTTATTGGCGTTGGCGTCTTTGGCAAATTGCACACCGAAGTTGGTCCACCAGCACCGTGGTCTGAAGTAACACCAAATCTTGGCTGGCTACTACTGGGTTCGCTGTTTGCTGCGGCACTTGTCAACGCAGGCCCAATCACCGTTGACATCTTGGGTACCGACGCCAAACCCGAACTCATCACGCAGTTTGGCAACGCCGTAATTTTTGCACGCATTCCACTTTTTTTGTTTCAAGCCGTGCAAGCGGCTCTGTTGCCGCGCCTGGCACGCTTGGCAGCGCAAGGACACCTTGACGAATTTCGTAGTGCATTGCGCAAACTTATCGTGCTCGTTGTTGGCGTCGGTGTCGTCGGCACAATTGGCGCATTCGCGATTGGGCCTGCTGTTCTCAAGCTCATCTATGCAGGCAACATTGATCGCCGCACCCTTACGTTGCTCGCTCTTTCGAGTGCGATCTACATGGTGGCTGTTCCGTTTGCTCAGGCAACTATTGCCCTTCGCGGCCACGCGCTTGCCGGCATTGGCTGGGCACTTGGGTTTGCAAGTTTTGTTGCTCTTGCAGCATGGTCAAGCGATGATCTGTATCTGCGAGTCGAGATTGCACTCGTTGGCAGTTCGGCAGTTGCGTTGATCAGTTTTATGCTTGCGTTGCGTAGCCGAATGCTCAAATTTTCTTGAGGCGGTGCGTTTCGTAAGCAATGTCATGTTTCACCATCATGTCAACTAGTTGATCAAATCCAACTTCGCGTTTCCAGCCCAATTTCTTTTCTGCCTTTGATGGATCGCCGATCAACAGATCAACTTCTGCAGGTCGGAAATATTTTGGGTCGTGCTTCACATACGGATGGAAGTCGCCAAGACCGGCTTTCTCAAATGCAAGTGTTAAGAATTCGTCAACACTGTGCGTCTCACCAGTTGCAATCACGTAATCATCTGGTGCATCTTGCTGCAACATCATCCACATGGCCTTCACGAAATCGCCGGCATATCCCCAGTCGCGCTTTGCATCGGTATTGCCAAGCACAAGCTCTTTATCAATACCCAGTTTGATGCGGGCAGCAGTGTTGGTGATCTTGCGAGTCACAAACTCGAGACCACGTCGCGGCCCTTCGTGATTAAACAAAATGCCCGAGCATGCATACATGCCGTAACTCTCGCGATAGTTGACAGTGATGTCGTGGCCAAACACCTTGGCAACGCCATATGGCGATCGAGGGTGAAACGGTGTGAGTTCTGTTTGCGGTGTCTCGCGCACTTTGCCAAACATCTCAGAGGATGACGCCTGATAAAAACGAATTGGATTATTTTGAGCGCCACCCACCATGCGCACTGCCTCGAGAGCGCGCAGCACGCCAAGCCCCGTCACATTGGCAGTCAATTCGGCTTGGTTAAACGACATCGCCACAAACGAAATTGCTCCAAGATTGTAAAACTCGTCTGGCTGCACATATTCAAGCGCGGTCACGAGGCTCGTGAGATCGGTCAAGTCTCCTGGCACCACTTCAACTTCTGGAAACTCATCGCGCAACAGCTCTGCGCGTGGGTTGTGCTGGCCCTTCATCATGCCGTAGACCTTGTATCCCTTGGTCTGCAAGAACTCTGCGAGGTGACGTCCGTCTTGGCCAGTGATGCCGGTGATAAAGGCTTTGCGCATAACGCGTTCAAATCTAGCAGTTGCTCTTGGTCATAAATTGTCCATGCAAGATAGTTACGCTCAATGGCGTGATCTGTGTACTTGCAGGCGGCGTTGGGGCTGCTCGTTTTCTTCGTGGCCTCGTGCAAGTTGTTCCTGCTCATGACATCACCGCCATTGTTAACACTGGCGACGACACCGTTTTGCATGGCCTCTCAATTTCGCCAGATCTCGACACCGTCACCTACACACTGGCAAATGCAATTGATCCCGTGCGCGGTTGGGGACTCGAAAACGAATCGTGGACTGCAATGTCTGCACTCGCCCGCTTTGTCGATGTTCGTCCGCAAGGTTCGGCATCAGCACCGACATGGTTCAATTTGGGTGACAAAGATTTAGCAACCCACTTTTATCGCACTGCCCGCCTGCGCGAGGGCGCAACACTTGCGGAGGTTACATCCGAGATCAGCCAAAGTTTTGGAGTCGATGTGCATCTTGTACCTATGTCCAACGATCGGGTTTCTACATTCGTCACTCTTGCCAACGATTGTGCGGCCGGACAACAAGGTACCGAAATTACGTTTCAGGAATACTTTGTCAAACACCAACACTCGGTTGCCGTGAGTAGTGTGCGATTTGACGGTGCTTCAACAGCATCTGCGCTTGGACTCGACATACTCGACTCGGCACAAACCGTGGTCATTGCACCGTCCAATCCGCTTGTGTCAATTGCGCCGTTGCGCGCATTGCAAGGTGTTGATGCTGCACTCACACGACGGCGCGAGTCGGTTGTCGCAATCTCCCCGATCATTGCGGGTGCCGCACTCAAAGGCCCCGCCGACCGAATGATGACCGAACTTGGCCACGAGTCGTCTGTTGTGGGTGTTGCAAAACTGTACGCACCAATTTGCGGCACACTCATTATTGATACCGCAGATGCACACCTTGCCTCCAAAGTTGAAGCGGAAGGAATGCGTTGTGTCGTTGTTGATACCGTTATGAGCACACCAGAAAAATCGCAACATCTGGCACGAACCACACTGGAGAGCGCAAGATGAAAATGACCGCATGGAGCGTCTCAGGAATCGGTGAAATAGTTCCCGGAGATCAACTTGGAGACATCATTGTCGACGCTTGTCGCGCCGAACCAAACGGCCCACTGCTCAACGGTGATGTGCTGGTTGTAACGCAAAAGATTGTCTCAAAGGCCGAGGGACGTCTGGTCGCAATCGATCCAGATGACCCCGTTAGTCACAAAAAACTCGTCGAAGAGGAAGCCGTTCGTATCGTTCGGCGTCGGGGCGATTTGATCATCACCGAGACTAAGCACGGTTTTATTTGCGCCAATAGCGGAATTGATTTGTCAAACGTCGAGCGCGGTTTTGCTGCACTCTTACCGATTGACAGCGATCGCTCCGCTCGACGCATCCGTGACATCATCAAAGCCAAGTTGGGAGTCGAAGTTGGCATCATCGTCAGCGACACTTTTGGTCGACCATGGCGCAATGGTCTCACCGATGTCGCAATCGGTGTTGCCGGCATTGCGGGTGTCGTCGACTTGCGCGGCACTCCAGATGCCTTAGGTCGCATGATGCATGTAACCGAAGTTTGTGTAGCCGACGAACTCGCAAGCACAGGCGAACTGGTGATGGGTAAATCATCGGGCATTCCAGTTGCGATCATTCGTGGCGTCGACCCAACATGGTTGCGAGATTCAGCAATGAGTGAGATCGTTCGCCCTGCTCAAGAAGATTTGTTTAGATAACTAGCGCGTAAAACTTTCACGTATTGTTTCCAAACCTTCGCCAAGGCTTGTCCACGACGACCAACCCAGTTGAATACGCGTTCGCACCGTTGATACAGCCAGCCTCTGCACATCACCTGGTCGTGTGGGCAGTTTCTTTGCGCGCAATGCGCTACCAGCACCAAGCACCTTCCACAATTCCTCAATTGTCGTTTGCACCCCAGTTCCCGCATTCAGCACGAGACCACCACCTTTTGAAATCGTGCGCACCAATACGTCAACCGCGTCGTCAATATAAAGAAAATCTCGCGTCTGTTTTCCACTGCCATAAATATCTGGGTCTTGCTTCCGAATCACTCCAGATGCAAATGCGGCCACAACGCCGTCTTCCGGCCGTTGACGTAGGCCGTACACATTGGTCATTGCCAACACGGTGAACTCAATGTCGTGCATTTCTCGATACACGCCCAGAAGGTCGATAATTGTCTGTGCCATCACATGCGGCACTCCAATTGCGTCCGCTTTACGTCCTTCTTTTACAGGTAGATATTTAGCGGGAACCTCGCCGTACACCAACACCGCTGGCAAACAAGCAACCACTTTTGTCACGCGGTGTCGTCGCGCTGCTTCAAGAACCGACAACAGCATTGGTGCTGCTCGCAGCACCGAAGCAGACTCGGTGGCACTCGGAGGCAAGAGAGCCATGTGAAAGATCACATCGGGTTGGCGCAACCCCACAAGCTCGGCAAATTCAACGGTCGAGATGTCGAGATGATGGAATTTAAGCGCCCCGCCAAGCGTGCGCGCAACCGACAAATTGGCAAGCGAGCCCGTTGACAAATCATCAACAACGTCGACAGTATGCCCATCGGCAAGCAACCGCTCTACAAGATGAGAACCAATAAACCCAGCCCCACCGCAGACGAATACTTTCGACTTTCGGGTGACAGTCATAGTTGTGTTTACTCCGGAGATTTTTCCGGGGATTTTTCTGGAATCTGTGCAGGATCGTGCGCTGGCACAGATGCGTTGTTGCACACCTCGTTATCGCCCACAACACCAGTAGACCCGATTATCGAGTTGGTTACCTGAGAATTCGCGCCAACCTTTCCCATCACCAGCGAGTCAATCACGACTGCTCCCTGTCCGATGTTGGCCCCTGGCAACAACACCGAATGCTGAATTCGAGATCCATCCGAAACTATTGCGTTTTCGCCAATCACGCTGTCAATAATCACGGCAGATGCAGCCACGGTTGCCGTGGGATGAATCGGCGCATCAGTCGCTTGTGCGGATCGTTTTGAAACGTGCACATTCGCTTCAATAAATGTGTCAGGTCGCCCGGCATCGATCCAATAATCATTGGACCACATTGCAAACAACGACTGATCAGCCACCATTTGTGGAAATACGACTCGCTCAATGGAGAGTTTCTGGTCGCCCGGCATACGTACCAACGCAGATGGCTCAAGTACATATGTGCCCGCGCTCGCAAAGTTGCTTGTCGTCATTCCCGGCTGTGGTTTTTCAACAAAGCGCAGTACTCGCCCGTTTTCGTCAGTCTCAACAATTCCATATTGAGAGGGGTCACTCACTGGCGTGAGCGAGATTGTTCCCTCGCCACCATGTTGTCGGTGAAACGAAATCAACGATGCAACATCCAAATCTGTCAGTACGTCTCCATTAGCAATAACAAATGTTTCAGAGATGCCGGCTGTACGCGCTGCAAAACCAATTGCGCCAGCGGTGTCGAGTGGTGTGTCCTCTACTGCGTACGACAATTGCACTGATCCGCACATGTCATCAGGGAACGCTGCCATAAATGGCTCTGGTTTAAAACCAAGCGCAAGCACTGCGTGGGTCACGCCACCGCGTGCGAGAGAATTCATCAATCGCTCAAGCATTGACGTGTGCGCCACTGGTAAGAGCGGTTTTGGAATGCTGTAAGTCAGTGGTCGAAGTCTCGTTCCGAACCCTCCGACAAGCACGACTGCGTGCATCGTGGCTACCTACTCTTGAGGTTGGAAGGCAAGAGTTTCAAGACCGGACGAGTCGGGCTGCGGAACTTCTACACCCTCAGCAGTAAACGCAAGTGCAATGGCCATTCCATCACTCGTCAGACGTACTCCATCAAAACTGGCAATCGAAACTTTGCTGTCGGCTGCGTTGCGATAATCGTTCCATACCAGCACGCGTAGCGTTGCATCTTTTTCAACACCGTTCGCATCTTTGCACTTTGTGTCGGCCTCAGTAATTGTCTCGCCACCATTGATGGTTGAAGGAAACGTGATCGACTTGTCGTCTACCGTGATGCCGTACAGATCAAAAAATGTCTTGAGTTTGGCGGTGCGCAATCCCGCAAGCACCTGCGGCTTCCAGCCAAAGATGCCGTCGGCCTTGATATACGCGTCGGGCGAAACCGTTGCTGGGTCGGTTGCTGCACCTGGGAAACCTGTCAGGTAGGCATCACACTTGTAGACACCGAAGCTTGAGAAATACTCCTGATTGGCTGCGGCAGTTGCATCGACCGTCGGCTGCCCTTGGCGGGCATAGGTGATGAGGGCAACACCAAGCACGCAGACGACCAAAATGACAGTGGGAAACAATGAGCCGCCCTGAAAGCGGATTTTCTTCCCTTTGCCTTTTTCGGCAAGTCTGGCGATTTTTTTCGCTGATGATGATCGGGCCACGAAGACCAAAGGTTATCGGTTATTGAGGTAAATCGCCTCATACCTTTTTGCAACTGCACCAGCCGAGGCGTGCTGTTCTACCCATGTACGACCAAGCGCCCCCATCGCAACACGTTTAGCCCCGTCAGAAATCAGTATTTGCAATGCTGAAATAAACTCGGCTTCGTTGTCTGGTGCCACTGCGATACCCGCCCCACTCTCGGCCAATGTGCGCGGAATCTCGGTACCAGCGTCGATAGCCGCAACCACCGGTCGACCAGCGCTCAGAATTGAATACATCTTGGACGGCACGCTGACAGATGCAAGACCGGTCTTGAGCGGCACAACATGAATATCGCCAGACGCGAGCACTTCAGACAATCGTTCAATTGGTTGATAATCAGCGAAGTACACATTGTCAATGTCTGTAGCTCTCACCTCGTCTTGCAACGATTTTCGCGCAGCACCGTCACCGTTAATCACAAAAGCAATGTGTGGTATTGACCGCGCTGCTGCGAGCACGAGTTCGAGCGACTGCGAAAAACCAACATTGCCCGCATACATCACGATTACCCGATCATCGATACCCAGATCACGGCGGTAGCTCGTCATTCTGTCGCCAGGCACAATCGCAGACGTGTCAACGAAGTTTGGAATCACGTGTAGACGATTGTGAAACTTGGTAGAGAGTTTGGCGGCAACGTTTTGCTTCAAGTCTTCGGATAATAAAACAACCGCGTCAGAACGCTCGTAACTCAACCGCTCAAACCAGCGTGCTGCGCTCAAAATTTGTTTGTTCGTAATGGCGCCGGTCTGTGCTGCTGCATCAGGAAAGATGTCTTGAATGTTGAACACAAGCATTCCACCCCGGAAAAGTTTGGTAAACCATCCCGTGAGTCCAAGTGTGAGTGGAGGCGACATCGCTAACACTCCATCGATGCGCCGAGGAAACCCGCCAGCAACGAGACTGCGCAAGCCAACAACTGCACTGAACAACACAAACCCAAATGCTCTGCGCAATAGGTTTCGTTTTGTCTTGCCAGGAAACGGATGCACTCGCGTGATCGAACCCCATGCAGTTTTCTCAACTCGCCACAATTTTCCACCCCAACCAGATTCAATCGCGTGTTCGCGATACCACGGCAACGAAGTTACGACGTGCAATTCGTGTCCGAGTGCTGTCAATTCGTGCACGATGCGGGTCATCACCACACCTGTTGGCGCCATGTCGGGAGCAAAGTGCGGACACAGTGCGACCAACCGCAATTTTCTGGTACTCATGACACCGTTCATGAAGCTGTGCCAAGCGCATATTCATAGGCTCGACACAAATCCTGCGCTGACTGAGCAGCAGTAAATTGCGATGCTCGTGTGTAACCGCGTCGCACCAGCTCATCGCGTCGCGCATGCACTTCTACAAGCGCATTCGCCCATGCCGCTTCTTCAAGAGGCAATACAAGCCCTCCGTCGCCAATTATTTCTGGCAGCGAAGCACAATTGCTTGCAATCACCGGAGTACCTAAGGCCATCGCCTCAAGTGCCGGCGCACCAAAACCTTCATACAGACTTGGAAACACAAGAGCGACAGACATCTTGATCAAACCGTCTCTGTCTGAGGCACCCACTCGACCAATCCGCAGAGCACGATCCCCCAAACCCAATTCGCCGATCACCTCGTTCACGCGCGCTTCACCAAGTCCACTCCCGCCAGCCATCACCAACTTGATCGATGTGTCTTTCCACGCCGAGCCAAGCAACCGCAAGACAAACTCGTGGTTTTTGTGTGGATGTGTAATTGCAGGCAAAAACAAAATTTGCGAACCACCGAGCCCAAATTTGTTTCGCAGTTCAGCCTCGCTTGTTGCACCTTGTCCAATATCAGGCTCGAGACCGTGTCGTACAACACAAACTTTTTCTGCCGGCACAGCGAACGAATCAATGAGGGTTTTACGCACGTACTCGCTTGGCGTGGCCACAGCAGTTGCTCGACGTAAAGCAGACGGCACGCGGTTGCGCAAATAGGCAAGCTTGATCGCACCAAAATACTCGGGGTATGTGAGGTATTGGGCGTCGTGAATCGTCAACAGTGTTTTGGCATTGCCATGGGAAGGGATCGTGCCACCACCGTGATGCACCAAGTCGAAGTTTTCGGTTTGCTTTGCTAGCCAAGTGTTTTCGGTGAATACTCGCACTTCTCTGCGCTCGCAACTGTGCGTCGACTCGACAACTTGAAATGATTGAGCAACTTGAGGATGAGCATCACCAAACCCACGCGGAGCAAACACGGTGATGTCAAAAGGCGCAGCAATTTCTTTGAGCCCCAACAACTGGCGCACAAAATATTCTTCACTGCCGCCCACTCGGCCCGGCACACACCACAGCATGTTGACCGCTATTTTCATGACGCAACCTTCATGAGCTTGTCACTTTGTCATTTATAACTTCGCCATTTACGACTTCGTCATATATATGCGCTGTAGCCACAGCAGTTTTTTGCCATGTCGTTTGTGATGCACGTTCGCGACCCCGTTGTTTCAACGCATCAGCATCGCGCAAAGCTTCATCGATGCCGTTTCTGATGCTTTCTTCGGAAAGCGGGTCGACCAATATGGCTGCCCCACCCGCAACTTCTTGGGTCGAGGTGCCGATGCTGGTGACCACCGGTATTCCCTGCGCCATTGCTTCAAGGATTGGCAGCCCAAAGCCCTCCCACAACGATGGATAACACATCACACTTGCTCCGGCATACACAGCGCCCAAGTGTTGGTCGTCGACATAGCCAATAAATTGCACGTTTGCAGTGTGGGGCACATCGATGTCTCCCCAACCATCTGCACCAGCAATCACCAATGGTGGCAAGTCGCTGCGTCCACGCAGCGCACCAACAAGTCGCGCCAAATTTTTGCGCGGCTCAAGCGTGCCCACAAACAACAAATATTCTGCAGGCAACGAATACTTTTTGCGTACAAAATCAATCTCGTCTTGGGATGCCTGCACACTGCGCACACCAAGCGCTACGTGCCGCACACGGTCAGGCGCAAAACCTTCGCTCAGGCAATCGTCCACTGTGGCTTGTGATGAACACAAGATCACATCAGCGCGGTTTTTCAAAACCTTCAAACTGCGACGAAAAACATCATTGCCACGTCGTGTAAAAAATTCGGGATGATGCAAGAACGCAAGGTCGTGCACAGTCGCAACCATCTTCTTGCCCGTAGCAAATGGGATGATCGTCGTGCAGTGCACCAAATCGATATCGGTCATTGATCGCTCAACTTTTGGTTGGTTGAGTCGTAAAGACATCTCGTACAACACTGCTCCCGACACTCGCAATCCAACAACGTCAATTGACAGATCAAAGTTGAGAGCGGGGTCTTCAAGATGTTTACCCGACACGCCCACAAGTTCAACGTCTCGACGCACTTCGGTCATGGCCCGTGCCACCTCAAGAGCCGAAACAGCCGTGCCTCCAGGCACTCGGTGCCAGCACTGCTCAAGGGTGTAAGCGACCCGCACGCCTTCCATTGTGCCAAGTAAGTATCGTCATACCCATGACTAGTTCTGCCCCACAGCCAACATCGTCTAGTTATTGGGCTAATCGCACCGTTGTGGTCACGGGCGGAAACGGGTTTCTTGGCACGAAAGTCGTCGCCAAATTGCGTCGAGCAGGTGCAACCGTTGTCGCTCCTCGCCAATCCGAAGCCGATCTGACACAAGTTGGTGTTGCCGAACAAATGTTTTCTCAGCACAAACCAACTCATGTCATTCATCTGGCTGCGCGCGTCGGTGGCATTGGCTACAACCAGGTTGCTCCAGCGCAGTTGTATCTCGACAACCTCATGATGGGAACACTCGTCATCGAAGCAGCGCGCAAAGTCGGCGTTGAGAAAACTGTTCTACTTGGCACGGTTTGTTCATATCCAAAGTTCACTCCTGTTCCATTTCGCGAAGAGTCCATCTGGGATGGCTACCCAGAAGAGACCAACGCTCCGTACGGCATCGCCAAAAAAGCAATGCTCGTTCACGCCCAAGTTAACGAACAGCAATATGGCCAACAGTTTGCATTTGTAATTCCAACAAACTTGTATGGTCCTGGCGACAAGTTTCATGAATCTGTTTCGCACGTTATTCCAGCATTAATAAAAAAATGTGTTGAGGCCACAGAGCGTGGCGACGACAAGATCTCGGTGTGGGGCACTGGCTCTGCAAGTCGCGACTATTTATTTGCAGACGATGCAGCCGATGCCATTCTGCTCGCAGCACAATTGCGCACGACTGCCGAGCCACTCAACCTTGGCAACAACCGCGAAGTCACGATTCGCGAGACTGCCGAAACCATTGCTCGCATTGTTGGCTTCAAGGGTTCACTGGTGTGGGACCCAACACGTCCAGACGGTCAACCGCGTCGACGAGTTGACGCCAGTCGCGCTGAACGCGAACTTGGCTGGCACAGCAACACCGACTTCGAAGATGGCTTGCGTCAAACAGTCGAGTGGTACCGCGCCAATCGTGCCGATGCCGAAAAAGCACCGCACTAACTCTGTGAACTTCCCTCCACCCCAGGTTCCGTCGCAAAGTCCGACGCCACCACCACCGCCACCACGAGCAATCACTCGCAAGCCGATAACACGAAAGATTCCAACACAAAAGCCAATACAGCGAAATAGTTATAGGCCGAACAACAACCCGTTTGTCGTCAGCAACGCCATCATCGCCATCAATCTCGGGCTGTTTGTATGGAGTCAGATCTCGGGCGTCAATCGCTTCCAGTACAACATGT
This sequence comes from Actinomycetota bacterium, assembly GCA_046049195.1. Taxonomy (GTDB): domain Bacteria; phylum Actinomycetota; class Acidimicrobiia; order Acidimicrobiales; family Ilumatobacteraceae; genus UBA3006. Next base: position 39,156 of record JBJOEQ010000030.1, read on the forward strand.
TTTTGTCTCGTGTCTTTCTTGATAACGGTGAGTGGTATCGCTTGATCTCTACAGGCTTTGTGCACTTTGGATTGTTCCACGTGGCAATGAATATGTTTTTACTGTTTCAACTTGGCCGAATGCTCGAACCAACGATTGGCTCTACAAAATTTGCACTGATCTACTTTGCATCGCTTCTTGGCGGCTCGGCGGGCGCACTTTTGCTCAGTCCCACCGCCTTCACCGGGGGCGCATCAGGTGCAGTTTTCGGAGTAATGGCTGCCGGAGTTGTTGGCATGCGCCAACAAGGTGCCAACCCATTCAATTCCGGCCTCGGAATGACATTCGCCATCAACATTGTTCTCACCCTCGCCATACCTGGCATCTCGATTGGTGGCCACTTCGGCGGTGCCTTGGCGGGTGCAGTGTGTGGCTTCGTCATGCTTGCACCAACGCGTGTCAAGATTCCAGAGTTTGTTCAGTATGCAACCCCAATTCTTGTTGGTGCTGCCGCGATATACATCTCGCTTGCCTAGTTGCAACACCCACGCCCTACCGTCACGCACGACCTCCCCGTTATTTTCAATTTGTGCAACAGCAATAACTAATCATCAAGGAGGCCTTGTGCTTCAGACCCTTCGTGCCCCCATCTACCTACCGCGCGCAAATACCGACCCCGTGTCAAGCCCGCATGCTGCACTCGCAGTTTTCTCACTTGCACTTCGTCGTCCACTCTGTGAAGAGGTGTTGGTCTTAATACTCGACAACCAACTTCGCGGAGTAGGCCTGATGTCGTTTGACGCAGTTTCGTCCTTTGCGAACAACGTCAATCACGCCATTGGTCTGTGCTCCTCGGTGCTCGATGCTTCTTCGCTCAGCATCTGTACCGTCGAGCCTCATCTGCTCAGTCGCGATAACGATTCGAAATATTTAGAAATGGCCCAAGATCTGTGCCGACATGCTGGCCTCAAACTCATCGATTGGCTTGTTGTCACTCGCGGTGCGGTGATCAATATCCGAGCCGTCAGTTAGTGACAGGCGCAGCCACCACCGCAGCCACCACCACTGCGCGGTGCTGGCGCTTGTTGCGGCGCAGTTGCTCCAACTGATGCAAACACACTCAGTAAGCGCACCGAGTTGTCATGACCTTGCGCACATGATGCAGGGTCGTTGGCTTGTGACATCGCGCGGCGCTCTTCAAAAACTTCGTCACATGTCTTGCATCGAAACTCGTACGTAGGCATGGCTCTAGTGTAGGAAGTGTGAGCACACCGACACCACTTAAGACCCGCCCCACAATCACCAAACCAGTTACCGAACATGAAGCCCAGACGGGTGAGCCAGCCATGGCCCACATTGTCAAAACCGAGCCCGGCGAAGATGCTGCAGGCAAGGTGCTTGAAGCTCGTATTTATGGCACTCCTCTCGAAGCACTATGTGGTCATGTGTGGATTCCATCTCGCGATCCAAAACAATTGCCACTGTGCGATAAATGCAAAGACATCTACGAGACATACCGCATGTTTAATGACGGACTCAACGAAAAACCTGAAGAGTAAGTCGCTACCTTTTAGCATTTCAGCGAAAATTGCGCGCTGCAACTTTGGCGCCAACCGAGAGTGGTGCGATGTGTTCGGCAGCCACATTGATCACGCCGCCATCGCCAACTTCGAGCCTGCCGCGCACCAACAATGCACCTGCACCACGTGCTGCCTTGCGATACCGAATCCAGCATCCCGGTGAGCACACCACATTGATCAAACCGGTCTCATCTTCCAAACTGATAAACGTCACGCCCTGAGCAGTTGCTGGTCGCTGCCTGTGCGTCACGGTGCCAGCAACCAACACTTTTTCGTCACCTCGCACGCCACACATTGGCAACTCTGCAGCAGTAGCAACACCCATTCGCTCAAGTTCGGTTCGCAAAAATTCGGTGGGATGGCCACTCGACGCAACACCAGTAGCCCACAAGTCGGCGATCATTTCGTCAATTGGTTGCATGCCTGGTAACTGCGGCGAAGCAGCACCCGTTGTTACACCCTGTAAACGATCGGGTCGCGACTGAATCACCGCGCCTGCACTCCACAACGCATCGCGACGTTGTTGCCCAAACGATTCATTAAATGCTCCGGCCGTTGCAAGTGCCTCAAGTTGCGCGATGTGCAGTTGCGGCACTTTGCGCACGAGGTCTTCCATATTGACAAACGGTCGGTGTGTTTCGATCTCGCGCGCAACTGCGCTGCTCAGACCACGCACCGAACCTACACCAAGCCGCACAGCCAACCCACCTGTCGACTCGCCGCATTCTTCCAGCGTTGCATCGGCACGAGATGCGTTGATATCTACACTGCGCACCACGACTCCATGACGTTTTGCATCTTGCACCAACGAATGGGGTGCCCAAAAACCCATCGGTTGCGCGTTGAGCAACGAAGCACAAAATACTGCTGGCTCATGCAATTTGATCCATGCCGATGAATACACGAGATACGCAAAACTCACCGAGTGACTTTCGGGAAACCCATAACTCGCAAATGCCGACATCTTCGTAAAAATCAAATCGGCAACATCGCCAACGATGCCCCGCTCTGCCATGCCGGCATACAGCCGCTCACTCAACTTCAGCATTCGCGACTGCGATCTCTTTGAACCCATTGCTTGGCGCAACTCGTCGGCCTGACTTGGTGTAAAGCCGGCCACATCGATGGCCATCTGCATCAGTTGTTCTTGAAACAACGGCACACCCAATGTCTTGCCAAGACTGTTCTCGAGTAACGGATGCAGATATGTGACTGGCTCTTGACCATTGCGTCGACGAATATATGGATGCACCGACCCACCCTGAATAGGCCCTGGACGAATGAGTGCTACCTCAACAACGAGATCATAAAAGCGCCGTGGCTTGAGCCTGGGCAACGTAGCCATCTGCGCTCGCGACTCGATCTGAAATACGCCAACCGTGTCGGCACGACACAACATTGCATACACATCGTCTTCTTGCGGAATTGTTGCCAGATCTACTCGCACTCCACGAAACTCTTCAATCAAGTCGACTGCGTTGTGCAATGCCGACAACATGCCAAGCCCCAACAAATCAAACTTCACTAATCCTGCTGCAGCACAATCATCTTTGTCCCACTGCAACACACTGCGACCCTCCATGCGCCCCCACTCAACCGGACACACTTCGGTCACGGGACGATCACACATCACCATTCCGCCAGAGTGAATGCCCAAATGTCGGGGTGCGTCTTGCACCTGCTGAGCAAGATCGAGCACTGCAGCCGGAATATTGTGGTCGTCATTTTTGACCGTGACTCCAAGCGAGCCCCATACATCTACTTGTTTGCTCCACGCATCTTGCTGACCTGGCGCAAACCCAAGTGCTCGCGACATGTCGCGCACGGCAGAACGCGCACGATACGTAATCACGTTGGCCACCTGTGCCGCATGATGCCGACCATGGCGTTGATACACGTACTGAATTACTTCTTCTCGTCGACCACTCTCAATATCAATATCGATGTCGGGTGGGCCATCTCGCTCGGGCGACAAAAACCGCTCGAACAACAAGCCAAGCGAAACCGCATCAGCCTTGGTGATGTCAAGTGAATAACACACAGCCGAATTAGCAGCGCTGCCGCGACCTTGGCAAAAAATATTGGACCGTTGGCAAAATTGCACGATGTCCCAGACCACCAAGAAATATCCGGCAAAGCCAAGTGTTGCAATGACCTCTAGTTCGTGATCAATCACTTGCCACGCACGAGCCCGTAGCGACAAATCTTCACGCGTGTCAGTTGGACGTATGCCGTATCTGCGTGTGGCACCAACCTGCACGAGTTGCCGCAAATACGACATCTCATCCAAATCATCCGGGCAAGGAAACGGTGGTAGTCGCGGAGCAACAAGTCGCAAGTCAAAGGCCGCATCTTTGCCGATCTCGGCGGCGTTCTGCACCACACCCGGGTAACGCGCAAAACGACGATGCTGCTCGGCGCCACTGCGCACATAAGCCGTCGCAGCCGGTGGCAGCGTTGCATCTACATCGTCCAAACTGCTGCGCTCACGTACTGCCGCAACAGCAGTCGCCAAACGATGCTGCTTCGCCGTTGCGTACAACACATCGTTTGTAGCAACACTATTCAAGTTGTTGCGATGTGCAATCTGTACAAGCACGTCGTTACGCGCAGAGTCAAGAGGGTCACCGTGATCCCACAACTCCATCACCACGCTGTCATGACCAAAAACACTTTTCATTTGCTGCACTCGTCGCTCGGCAGCACTTGGTCCTTGCTCATTAAGTGTGCGCGCCACCACACCGTCACGCCCACCCGTTAGCACCATCCAATCACCTACCGAAAATTCGCCAAGTTGTTCGAGCACAAACACTGGATGTTCTTTACTGCCAGCAAGTTGGCCGGCACTAATTGCGCTCGACAAGTGTGCATAGCCCCGCGGGTTGCGAGCAATGATCACGACACTTCCAACATTCAGTTGCAACTCTGCACCAAACACCGTTGGCAACCCAAGCACTCGCGCTGCTTCGGCAAAACGCACGATGCCATACAAGCCATTGCGATCGGTCAGCGCAAGCGCTTCCAACCCCAATGACTGTGCTTGCTCTACAAGTTGTTCGGGATGCGAAGCACCTTGCAAAAAAGAAAAATTGGATCGGCAATGCAATTCTGCATATGAGACATGGGCATACGGAACATGCGCATACGAAACATCAATTGCCACCTCGCCATATTAGCGAACATATGTTCGTACCACTCTCAGAGCGCCTACCAAACCCTTGTCTGCCATGGCGATTGCGTCGTCCCAAGCAAACCAAGCCACATCTTGGCTCTCATCAGCGCCAGGCGCTGGTTCGACATCATCGGCCATCACTATGTAGCGCACGTCTAAGTGCGTGTGCCCGCGCGGGCCAGGATGCACGTCAAGATGCACCAACACCGGGCCGTTGTCGGGGTGTCGCACATTCAATCCGGTCTCTTCTTGTGCTTCTCGCAATGCGCCCCCTGCCGGCGTCTCCCCCTGTTCAATATGTCCGCCAGGCTGCAACCAAATATTGAGTCGTTTGTGCAAGTGCAACACCACACCACGCTTGCCAACGACGATTGCCGACCCCGTGATGTGCGTGTCATTGGCATGATCGTCAAACGGTGCGTCGAGTGTTGGCGCAATTGCTAAAAATTGTTGAATCGATTCACGTTCGCGTTCGTCGCACGGTGTTGCTGCAGCAAAATGTGCGCACAGTTGAGCAACGATCTCGACAGGAGTCACGTCACGAGTGTATTACTGCAACATGTCACCTATAACACTCACCCATAGCGCGCGGTCATCCACCACTCGCCGTGCTCAAGCACCATCACTACCGCGTGCGTAGTCGTATGCGCCGTATCGTCACCATCGCGCGCCAACACCATCTGCATTCGCACCGCCCTGCGTTGACGCAATGGGTCCCACCACCGCTCTTCTACTGGCCACGGCCCAGCCCACGACACCACGTTGTACGCATGTCGACCAATCACTACATGTGCTGGCGATGCACTCAATTCATGTCGACCACTGACGCTCACCACACAACCACTCGCATCATTTACTACCGCCAGTAATGGTTCGTCATACACAATTGAAGGTGACGGGGTTGGCAATGCCCCACTCCACACTGTTTCTTTGATCACTACCGACTCTGCTCGTCGCTCCATGTCAACTACTGCAGCTGGGGTCAACGCAAATACTTCGCCCACATCTCTTCCACCACGCCACTGCGCAACACGCACCGAGTCAGACCCGAGCATTGTTGTCAATCGTTCGACAGCACGAGCAGCCCATTCATCGGCATGAGTGCTGCCGCCCCACAACCCAAGTTGCCTTCCTTCTCGTGCGCGCAAACCAACTGGCAAATACCGCAACAACACAACACCACTCGTGAGCCCGCGTGTTGCAATCCATGCATCCATCTGCCAACGCACGCGCTCAGCCATTGCCGCAGCAGTCAATCCTTCCGGCTGATACCACAGACGATCACTTTGTTCGCCGTGATCGGTTTGCATACATATGTGAAGACGCACACAACTCACGCCTTGGTTGTTCAAGTGCGTCACCAATTCATCGGCAACTGTGCGAGCCGTTGCCACCACCACATTGACATCCTCTACCGAGAGTTCAAATCGATGTGTGCTTGCGCGTTCAGGTGGTGGCGCAATGGTGATGGGTGGATGCCGGTCATAACCGCGTGCCAACCGATGCAATTCAAAACCAACTGGCCCAAATCGTCCAACCAAATCTGATGGCTTCATTGTTGCAAGGTCGCCAACACAACTTAAGCCAAGCCGATGCAACAACGACACCACGTCTCGATCAATCTCGGCAAAGTCGGCGAGCACCGACACAGGTAATTGCGCCAAACATTGTGCGCTCTCACCCGGCTCAACCACTAGATGCCCACCATCAGCAGCATGTGCAGCAACGAGTGCAGTCAGTCGGCCATCGGCAATACCCACTCCAAACACAATTGGGCGGCCGTCGGCCAAGAGCGCGAGCGCAGTGTGCGTGATGTCGTGCAAGCGTTGTGCCAACGCATCATCGCCACCCACATATCGCGATGGTCCGCGTGTAGCCAACAAAATAACGCCTGGGGTGCTCACTTCCACGAGGGGAACAAGTTCGCCAACCGCGCGCACTACCGACTCAAACATCAATCTGTCGCGCTCTTTGTTGTTAGCAGCAATATGCAGCTCGGGACATACGGCTTGTGCTTCGCGCCGTCGCATACCTATTTGCACACCTTGTTTGGCAGCATAAGCAGTGCGCGCCACTACGCGTTGCGCATGCAATACCGCAACTGCATCAAACCATTGTTTGCGCGAATACAACTCACATTGTGCAGCAACTGCTTGCCAGTCGGCACACGCAATCACTGCAACGCGTGTGACTTCACGTGCATCAATTTGTTTACCAGTTTGCCCAACCATTGCTAGCCAACATGTTGCAACACGTGTTGCATCGCTCTCGGCACGCGTCTGCCACTCACCGTCACATCAATGTGTCGGCCCTGTACATAGCCAGCCCCATGCTCGATGCCATCCCACTTTGTGGTCTGTGTATGCAACACCACATCGGGTTGAAATATTGATCGCGGTGTTGTATATCGCGATGTTTCTACCAACACGAGCACATTGCGTCGGGCCTGAATGCGGGTTTGAATACGTCGCGCATCAGACTCACTCGCGTCTCGCGGCACCTCAAGCATCATCACGTCAAAGCCGTCGGCAACAGCAGCAACTGTGCTTGTCCAATCTTTTTTGTTGGATGTTGGTGTTACCAACACCGTGCGTTGCAATGCAACGCCTTGTTCACATGCCGACATCAACCCAAGATCATTCACACCCACGATGGCCAGCCATGAACCGGCTTGGGTGGCGGCACACACCAACAACAATGCGGTCGACATTGCGGCATCGCCACTACACAACACGGTGCGTCCGCGCACCAACACACCGTCGGGGATTATTGATTGCAAAGCTTGGGTTACGGGTAGTGAACTAGACATAGCCTCACTGTAGCGAACATATGTTCGTAGTTATTTGGCTACTATTTGGCTACTATTTGGCTACTATTTGGCTGCCATTAGGCGCCTATTAAGCGTATTTAGGTGCGAATGGCGTGCTGTTTCAGCATCGGTATCAGCGTTCGTAGATCACTGGCCCAGTAATCAGCACCCAAATTTTCGGCATGCTCCCTGTCGCGCACTGCAGCACCTCCGGCAAAGCACGGAATTGAGTTGTTCGATGCCTTCTTGATTTTGGCAATCGTTTCACTCATTGCTGGCAAAGTTCCTTGCATCGTCGACGCGATACATACAGCAACTACATCAGGGATCTGCATGGCCGCAGCCACAAAAGACTCCACTGGCACGTTGGGTCCAAGATCGTCAACCTTCCAGCCCTCAAGATGGATCAAGTCGCTCAACAACTGACCCCCAAGCGCATGCCACTCTCCCGCTGGCGAACCAAGCAACACCGTTCCTTTGCGCACACCGCGTTTCGAAAATCGTATTCCAACTCGTGCAGCAGATCGAGTTGCAATGCCACTGGCACGGTGTTCAACAAACACGTCAATTTCGCCACTCTGCCATTTCGTCCCGATTGCATTCATTGCTGGCACCACCACATCGAGATACAGAAAATATAAGTCATTTCCAGATCGCAAGACCGATTCCATCAGAGTCAACACACCCCGCTCATCGCCGCTGATCAGAAGCGTCAACATTCGATCACTCCATGGAGCAACTTTTCGGTTACCCGTTTTGGACACGGCCGCTTGACCCGAACCACTTCGAAAGACAGTGACATCACTCGACTTGACCACCCAGCCACGTCCCTCTTTGATGGCAGGTAGACGTCCTTCGCGCACATACCGATACGCAGTCATGTAGTGCACGCCTAGTATTTCTGCAACTTCATTCAAGCTCACAAGACTCTTCGGCATGACCCCCGTCAACTCATCGCCTCAGACCACACAATAACAATAGCCGAAAAAGAACATTACATTTTGATGTTAAGCACGTGCCTTTGCGAGTGCTGCCTGACTGCGAAGCAGCAACAGCGTAGGAATCTTGCTTGCCGCCGCTGACAACGGTGTACCACTTGCGTCCGTCGTTGATTGAGCCGCTGACTCGGCGCTCTTTGGCACCATCGCCAACAGCTCTTCGGTCGACTTCGGAGCCATACCAGGCTTCCAGTATTGATACAAATCTTCCACGACCTTGGCCAAACCATCGTTGCTCGCACCATCAGCCACATCAACTGTGATCACGTTGGAATAAACATGCACCGCGCTCACTTTGCCCGTTGCAAACAACCGCTGTGCCAGCACATCAGCAGGCTTGACGCCATTTGCAGCCGAGATGTTTGCGTATCGCTCGTGGCCCTGACCGGTCAGCGAACGGTTGATCTCAAAACGAACCCGACCAGGTGTTGCAGATGGCTTTTGGACGACGGAAACAGGTTGACCCATGGGCTAGAGACTAGTTGACTCGCCTTCGCCCAAACCATATTGCGCCAACTATCTTTGACACTATGACATCTGTACCTATTTCTGTAGAAGATTTCGCAGCGTCGGCCCGCAAGTTTCTTGAGGCCAACGCCGAGCGCAAACAAGTCAAAACCAAGTTCACGTGGGGTGAGGGCACCGACAACGTGTCAATGTTTGAAGAGCGCAGTCGCGACGCCGAAGCCGAAATGCTGGCCAAAGCAAAAGACTGGCAGTCCAAGCGTTTCGATGCAGGCTTCGCCTGGATCACTGGCCCCACCGAGTTTGGTGGCTCAGGCTTAACTCCTGTGCATGAGCGTGCATACAACGCAGTCGAGCGCGAGTACCGCACCGCACCACTTGGCGCATTTCAGATTGGTCTTGGCATGGTCGCACCAACAATTTTGGCCCATGCATCCGATGGCGCAAAAGCCAAGTACCTCAAAGCAATGTGGCGCGCCGATGTTGTGGCCTGTCAGTTATTTTCAGAACCTGGCGCGGGTAGCGACCTCGCGTCGGTGCAAGCAAAAGCCGAACGCGATGGCGACGAGTGGCGCATTACCGGACAAAAAGTGTGGACATCAGGTGCGCAGTTTTCCGATATCGGAGAAATTATTTGCCGCACCGATGCATCGCTGCCAAAACATAAGGGTCTCACTGGCTTCATTGTTGACATGCATGCGCCTGGAGTCGAAATTCGCCCACTGCGCCAGATGACGGGTGGAGCAAGTTTCAACGAAGTGTTTTTCAACGAAGTGCGCGTGCCCGACGATCACCGTCTTGGCGATGTCAATAACGGTTGGAATGTCGCACTCACCACACTCATGAACGAACGCGCATCCATCGGTGCAGCTGACTCTGGCGAAAACAACATTCATACTCGCCTCGTTGCAATGATCCGTCATTACGAGTTAGACAAAGACCCAATCGTGCGCGACATGCTCGCCGACCTCTACATCAACTCTCGTGTTGCTGGCTTTACGAGCCAACGCGCCACCGACAAAATGCGCGCTGGTCAATTGCCAGGGCCCGAGATGTCGATCGGCAAGATGGCCCTCGTCAACAACCAAAAGCGTCTCAACGATCTCGTTGCACACATCCTTGGTGCAAAGCTTGTTGTCGACACCGGCGAGTGGGGCACGTATGCATGGAGCCAGTTGTTGCTCGGCGCACCGGGTATGCGTATCGCAGGCGGTTCAGATGAAGTGATGCGCAATATCGTTGGCGAGCGTGTGCTCGGGTTGCCAAAAGATGTTGGTATTGACTCCAAGTCGCCATTCCGCGACATCAAGGTCGGCACCCAAAAGGGCTAGGCAAACAACAACCGAAGCCTGGCAACAATCTCCTCAATTGCAGGCGACGTGGCAGCAACCCAGATGACGAAGTCATACACATCATCATTCGAAATCCGAAGTGCCTTCACGCCATTGACTTCTAAAAATACGGCTGTACTCAACCATCCGAGTCGCTTGTTGCCATCGATCAGTGCATGATTGTTGACAATCGATTGCAATAGTGCTGCAGCCTTAGTCAAGATGTCTGGGTACGCATCTTGCCCAAATGCACTCGTTCGTGGTCGTGCAACAGCAGAACCTAATAAACCAATATCTCGAATTGGAGGTGGGTCTCCAAAAAGTATCGCCGCTAAGGCAACGACATCTTCAAGTTCGAGATACTCGACTTCCCCGCTCACCGACCCAAGCGATCAAGCGCATCACCATGCGTTGCAATCACTTGCTTGGCTGCTTCCATAACTCGAGATACGTGTGCTCCACGCTCCACATATTCGCGCACTGCTCGTCGAGCAGCATCTTGCATCGAAACTCCTTCAGCATCCGCCCGCTCTTTGAGCGCCTGCTGTTCGTCGTCTGTGAGCCGTAATGTCATTGCCATACCTCCAAGGTATCATTTTGATACCTAAGTGTGTGCGGCAATTTCGAGTTTGTGAAGGGAATATTTCCCTTTGTTTTAGCGAGATGGGCGCTTGAAGTTGAGCGCGGCGTCAATCAAGAGTCGCGTTCCATAAGCAGTCATACCCTTTTGCAGCCAACCACTGTCAGAGTTTGACCACATTGGTCCTGCAATGTCGAGGTGAGCCCATGGCACGCTGCCAACAAACTCATCTAAAAACAATGCAGCAGTAATTGCACCGGCTTCGCCACCCACGTTTTTCATGTCGGCCACTACAGAGTCAAGGCCAACGCGATACTCGCGCTCAAGCGGCAACTGCCACAGTTTTTCGTCGGTACGTGCAGCCGATGCAGTCAACTGATCAATCCACTTTTGATTGTTGCCCAACACGCCGGCCATTCCTTCACCCAATGCTCGAGCGCATGCACCAGTCAATGTTGCAATGTCCACGATGGCATCAGGCTTCTGATTAGCAGCAAGCGACAAACCATCGGCCAAGATCAACCGACCTTCAGCATCAGTGTTAAAAATCTCGACTGTTTTGCCGTTGTGCATGTGCAGCACATCGCCCATCGCCATTGCACTACCCGAAGGCAAGTTGTCGGTGCACATCAAGTATCCAGTCACTTGGTTTGTGCAACCGAGTGCCTTGAGCGTTGACATCGACGACAACACTGCAGCAGCACCGCTCATGTCGCCCTTCATCATTGCGTGCGAAGGGTCGGATGGCTTGAGTGAAATACCACCCGAGTCATACATCACGCCTTTGCCCACCATGATCATGTGTGGCTTCGAGTTTTTCTTCGCGCCGCCTGCAGGCTTGTAGGTCAGACGCACCATTCTCGGTGGCTCAACGCTGCCGCGGTTTACACCAACGATTCCGCCACAACCCATTGCGAGGAGTTGGTCCTTGTTAAACACTTCTACTTTCAAACCTGTCTCACCCGCAATACGCACTGCGTGATTGGCAAACATTGTTGCAGTGAGGTGCGCAGGTGGCATGCTTGCAAAATCGCGCGCCATATTGGTGGCATTGGCAATCACTTGGCCGCGCTTTGCGCCAGCTTTTAATTGCGCAGCATTTGCGGTTGTGCCCAAAAGAGTCACAGAAGACAACTTTGGTGCCCTTTTATCAACAGTTTTGAGATCGGTATAACGATGCACAGCAAGCGAAATACCTTCAACAACTACTTGTGCTGCCAACTTGCGATCCACTTTTGCAACACCAGCGAGCGTGGTTGCGACCGATTCAAACATTGATGTCGCTCGACCAAATGCCGCAGCCGATTTGCGCAACGAATCTGCAGTCACCTTTGATGACTCACCAATACCAACAACCACGGTGACGGCGCCACGATCGGCAGCGATCACCGATGTCTGACCAACCTTGCCCGAAAAACCAACGGCCTCAAGTGCCTTGCGCGATAACGAAACCTCTTTTGGCATCGCACCATCTGTCGACACCGCGATGCCGATTGCGCTCACATCTTTTGGAGTCTTGCTCGCCACTTCAAAGTTGATTGACATGTTGTCTCCTTGTGTGTGTACTTATTCTAGAAAAATTTAAATGACGTCTTTTACTGCCAACGACTCACCCTCTTGCCAGCGGGCAAGTGTCCACAACAGGTCGCTCAACCTATTGAGATATGGGGTCGATTGCGATGGTGGTGGAGCAGCAGCCAACGAATGACGCTCGGCTCGGCGCGCAACTGTGCGACCAACATCGAGTAGCGCAGACACTTTGTTCTGACCTGGCACAACAAAGTCAGTTGGCGGCGTAAAGCGCTCGTCGAGTGAGTCAATCATCGTCTCAAGGTTGGTCACCATCTCGGCTGTTACTCGCGTCTTACCGTCAACCAATTTGTGACGGTTTTCGGGCAACGTTGCAAGCTCGGCCATCAACACCCAGAGGTCTCTACATATATGAACGAGCATGTCATCAAGTTCAGTGCCCTTACCGGCCTCGGCGCGCACCAATCCCAAGATTGACTGAGCTTCATCTACCGCGCCATACGCCCGCGGCAACGCAGAATCTTTGCCTACGCGACCGCCATAAAAGAGACCCGTGGTTCCATCGTCCCCTGCTCGGGTATATACCTTTTCGCGCGCCATGACCCTTTCACGATACTTGACAACCACAGCAACACTGAGGTCATACGTGCCACACCGGCGTGAATGTCATCCCCCTAAAGCCCTTGCAATGAGAATTGCGACGCTTTGGCTAGATACTCTGAAAGGACTAACGACAAGTCTTGGGAGACGAAAATGACTAACTACAACCAGGTGTACATCAACGGTAAATGGGTTGCTCCAAGCAGCACCGACACGATTGAGGTGTGGGATTCGACCGATGAGTCGGTCATGGCCACCATTCCTTCATGCACCGCTAAAGAAGTAGATCTTGCTGCCAAGGCTGCGAGAGCCGCGTTTGATTCATGGTCGGCACTCGACGCACAAGAGCGCGGCAAGTACATGAGCCGCATTGGTGATGGTTTGGCAGCACGCATGGACGAAATTGCCTCGGCTATCTCACGCGAAACGGGCATGACCAAGTTTTTGAGCCAGATGATTCAGGTTGGTTTGCCGATCAACTCATTTAAGCAGGCTGCATCAATCGCCGAAAACTACTCGTACTCACGCGAAGTTGGTTCGTCTGTTGTTGTGCGCGAACCAATTGGTGTTGTTGGTTGCATCACGCCGTGGAATTACCCGTTGCACCAGATCGCCGCCAAAGTGGCATTTGCAATGGCCGCTGGTTGCACCGTGGTGCTTAAGCCAAGCGAGATCGCACCACTCGATGCATTCATCCTTGCCGAGATCATTGACGAAATTGGTTTGCCAGCAGGCGTGTTCAACATGATCACCGGCACCGGCCCAGTTGTTGGCGAAGCAATGTCGGCACATGCAGACATTGACATGATGTCATTCACTGGATCAACCCGCGCAGGGCGTCGCGTGAGCCAAGTGTCTGCAGAGACAATCAAGAAGGTTGCACTCGAGTTGGGCGGCAAGTCGGCCAACATCATTTGTGCCGATCTTGACACCGAGACATTTGCCAAAGCAGTGTCGTCGGGTGTTGGCAAAGCATTTCTCAACAGCGGACAAACATGCTCGGCACTCACCCGCATGCTCGTTCCAAAAGCACGCCTTGAAGAAGCAGAAGCAATTCTGACTGCAGCAGGCAATGCAGTTGTTGTTGGCGATCCCTTTGAAAAGACAACTCACCTTGGACCACTTGCATCGGCAGCACAACGCGATCGCGTGAACGGCTTCATTCAAAAAGGTATTGACGAGGGTGCAAAAGTTCTTGTCGGTGGTGTTGGCGTGCCAGAAGGCGTGTCAAAGGGCTACTACGTCAAGCCAACAATTTTCTCAAATGTGACAACGTCGATGACGATCGCCCAAGAAGAGATTTTTGGACCAGTCTTGAGCGTCATTGCATACAACGACGAAGAGGATGCAATCCGCATTGCTAACGACACGGTGTACGGCCTAGCCGGCGGTGTATGGGCTGCCGACAAAGATCATGCGATTGCAATTGCACGTCGCATGCGCACTGGTCAGGTTGAAGTCAACGGTGGAGCATTTAACGCCAACGCACCGTTTGGTGGATACAAGCAGTCCGGTGTTGGTCGCGAATACGGCGACTACGGCTTCGAGGAATTCCTCGAGATCAAGAGCATGCAACTCTAAACACTTAATTCACAATTTGTGAAGTTTGCCAGGCGCTAGCCAAGGCTGCATAGCGTCCATTTTTGGCAATGAGTTCGGCATGTGTGCCGTACTCGGCTACCTGCGCTGCGTCGATCACTGCGATGTGGTCGGCACGTTGCACGGTTGACAAGCGGTGAGCAACGACGATCACGGTGCGACCGCTCATGAGGCGCTCGAGTGCACGCTCTACTTCGGATTCTGTGCCTGGGTCGAGGTTGGATGTTGCTTCGTCGAGCACCAGCACCGCTGGGTCAACAAGCGCCGCCCGTGCAAGGGCAACCAGTTGACGCTCGCCTGCCGACAACCTGCTCCCGCGTTCGCGCACTTCGGTATCAAGCCCATCAGGAAACTGTGCGAAGTGTTCGGTTGCAGAGATGGCATCGACTGCAGCATCGATCTCGGCATCTGTTGCAGTGATCTTTGCAATACGCAGGTTGTCACGAATGGTGCCGTTAAACAAGAAGCCTTCTTGGGGCACGACCACGATGCGTTGACGCAACGAATCCATCGAACCCATTGTGAGATCTACTCCGCCATACGAAACAGTGCCCGACACAGGGTCGTACATGCGGGCCATGAGTTTGGCAAGAGTTGATTTGCCCGCGCCAGTTGGGCCAACGAGTGCAAGTTTTTCTCCAGGTTCAACACTAATCGAAACAGCGTTCAGTGCTGGATGCTCCCCTGTTGCGTACGTGAACGAAATGTTGTCAACCTTAAGTACGCCTGTGATGGGCAAAGTAATTGCCGCAGGATGCTCATCAACTTCGGGTTTGGAGTCAAGAATTGCGAACAATTTGCTCAATGCTGCGCCAGCAGACTGCACGGTGTTGTACAACTGAGAAAGTTGCTGCACTGGGTCAAACAAACTCGAGATCAGCAGTGTGAAGGCAACGACCGTGCCGAGCGTGACATCACCGCGATGTACAAGCCATCCGCCAATACCGATCATCAGTGCAGATGCAAAGACACCAGAGAATTCGACAAGCGCGAAGTACCAGGTGCTGATGCGCACACTGCGTTCGTGACTTTGAAACAACGCACGGTTTGATGTAAAAAACTTTGCTTTCGTTTCTTCCTCTTGGGCATACGCCTGAATGACGCGCACAGTGGTAATGCCTTCTTGCAATGCCGACAAGTTTGCACCAACACGCTCGCGCACCGTGAGGTATGCCTTGTTGGAGTCGCGCTGAAACTTGATTGACGCAAGAACGATGATCGGCATCACGCACATGGCTACGAGAGTGAGTTGCCAACTGAGCAGCAGCAACACAATTATTGAAAATATGAGCATTAAGCCAGCAGACAAAAACTGCAGCAAACCAAACTGCACAAGTTCGGCCATCGACTCAATATCCGCGGTCATGCGTGCAACAAGTACACCCGCTTTGTTGCGATCAAAAAATGCCATCGACTGACGTTGCATCTGACGAAATACCGCGAGGCGCAAGACTCGCAAAAACATTTCACCAGTGCGGTTGACATAAAGAAAGAGCATGCGACCGAAGATGTACGACAGGGTGACAACGGCGAGATACATGACCACCGACTGATTAAGTGCCTGTGTATTTTTTGCACGAATTCCGGCATCAATGCCATGGCGCACGATGACTGGTGCTGCGAGTGCGCAACATGTGGTCACGATGACACATGCAAAACCCATGTACATCGTTTTGCGAAATGGTGATGCCATTTTGAAAACACGACCGATGATGGTGCGTGCCTGAGCCCGACTGAGGCGATCTTCGTCGGTGACTCCACCGGCTGTACCCCACATGTCAGTTAGCCATTTCCTTTGGCTGATCCATGCTGGCAAGCACTTCGCGATACCGCGTGTTGGTTGCAGCAAGGTGTTCATGAGTTCCAATTGCCGCAATCGTTCCGCCGTCGAGCAGCACGACTCTGTCGGCAAGCGCAATGGTGCCTGGTCTGTGCGCAATCACGATAGTGGTGCGTCCACTCATGACCGTACGCATCGCTTCTCGAATCTCGCCCTCTTTGCTTGGGTCGACTGCGCTTGTCGCATCGTCAAGCACGAGCACTCGTGGGTCAGCAATGATGGCGCGAGCGATTGCGATGCGTTGGCGCTGACCACCGGAGAGCGAAAAGCCTCGCTCACCAATCACTGTTTCGTATCCGTGCGGAAGCTCGCCGATGAAGTCGTGTGCTCCAGCAAGTTTGGCTGCGCGCTCGAGGTCTTGCTGGCCCGCAGTTGGCTTTGCAAACGCAATGTTGTGAGCAACCGTGTCGTTAAACAACACGGTGTCTTCAAACACCACACCTATCTGCTGGCGCAAGTCGCGCAACTTGAGTTTGCGCACATCGACACCATCGAGAAATACATGACCAGAATTGGTGTCGTAAAACCGCAGCAATAGACGCGCCACGGTCGACTTGCCAGAACCTGTGGCACCAACGATGGCGATTGACTCGCCACCAGCAATGTCGAGTGTGAAATTGCTCAACACCGGTTGCTCTGCGCTATACCCAAAGTGCACGTGATCAAACTTGACTGCACCAAGTGTTGCTGCACCCGTTGCGACGCTCGGCAATTGTTGTGGATTCGTCGGGTCGGTAATGGTCGACTCGGTGCTCAGCACTTCGTGAATGCGCACAAGTGCAGCAGCAGCTCGCTGACCGAGCGCCACAATCATGCCGATGTTGCGAAGCGGCCAGATCAACAAGGTGAGATACACGTTGAACGCAACGAGGTCACCAATAGTTATCTGCCCGTTAAGCACACGATGCCCGCCCACACCGAGCACACCCACAAGTCCAAGCGCTGGCAACACATCGATTGCCGGCAAAAAACTGCTACGAATTTTGGCAGCCTTCATTGTTTCGCCAAAAATATCGTCGGCTTCTTTACGTAGTTTGTCAAACTGCACTTGCTCGGCACCAAAACCCTTGATCACTCGCACACCCGAGACGCTCTCTTCAACCACACTTGCCAATTGCGCCTGCTCGGCTTGCACAGCAATAGATGCTGGGTGAATGCGATTGCTAAATCTGCGAGCAGATATGTTGACAAACGGCAGTGGCACCAATGCAACAAGCGCTAAGACCGGGTCGGTATAAAACAAAATTGCAGTGACGGCAATTATTTGAATCACATTGGACAACGTGATGGGGATCATCACGATGAAGCCTTGAATCTGCATCAGGTCGCTCGACGCACGACTCATCAACTGCCCCGTCTGGGCTTTGTCGTGATAGCCAACATTGAGGCTGATCAGGTGAGCAAAGAGACGTTCGCGCAACAGTGTTTCGGCCCAACGGCTTTCTCGAAATGCCACATAGCGGCGCATGCCCGAGAGCAATCCAGTCAGCACGCCAAGCCCGGCGATGATCAAAACCCACTTGAGCAACGGACCATCTTTTTCGATGCCCTGGTTGATTGCATTTTTGGTCATCTGTGGCACGGCGGTTTTAAAACCTGCCCACGAAATGCC
>JBJOEQ010000031.1:0-11553 GCA_046049195.1 Actinomycetota bacterium
CAGGTTGCTTACTCAGCGAAGTGTGCGGGCCAATGGTGAGCAAATCGATGAGCACACCAAGCTTGACAAGATTCCACTGTTGCACTCAAGGTGGTTGTTGTTGCGTAAGGGCAAGACTGCCTATCATCTGATCGATTTTCAAGGCTAAACATTCGAATCAATCAATAATTGATCAGTCGCTTCTTGCGTATGTGCGATGTTTAGTCGTCGAGTGCAAGTAGACTTCATCAAGTGCCAACCCCTGAAAATCGCGGTCCACGTCGTCCGCGACGGGAAGAAGAATCTGGCAGACCTTCGCGTCCAGCACGTCCCGGCGGTGCCGGTGGTCGTTCAGACAGACCAGCCGCAGGCCGGGGTCGTCCTTCGGACAGTCGCGGCCGTCCAAGTAGTGGCCGTCCATCAGATAGTCGCGGCCGCGCGGCATCAGATCGTGGCGAGCGCCCATCCCGTCCAGGTAGTCGTCCAGCAGGTCGTCCTGCATACGGGCAAAGTGATGGCCCGAGTCGCGGTCGTCCTTCAGCAGATCGCGGTGATCGCCCGTCGTATGGCCGTGGTGATTCAGCAGGTCGTCCACCAGCAGGTCGCGGTCGTCCTTCAGCAGATCGCGGTGATCGCGGTGAGCGTTCGTCTTATAGCCGTGGTGATTCAGCGGGTCGTCCACCAGCAGGTCGCGGCCGTCCAAGTGATGGTCCAAGTCGCGGTCGTCCGTCAGCGGATCGCGCAGATCGCGGTGATCGCGGGGATAGACCGTCTTATAGCCGTGGTGATTCGGCAGGTCGTCCACCAGCAGGTCGCGGTCGTCCAAGTAGTGGCCGTCCGTCAGCGGATCGCGGAGATCGCGGTGATCGCCCGTCGTATGGTCGTGGTGATTCGGCAGGTCGTCCACCAGCAGGTCGCGGTCGTCCAAGTAGTGGCCGTCCTCCAGCAGGTCGTGGTCGTCCAGATTCCGGCCGTTCGTTCCGTGATGATGATCGCCCAGTAGTTCCGCAAACTGCAGCGCAGCGCAAAGCGGACGAAGTTCGTTATCGCACAGGTGGTCGCAAGAACGATCGAGATGCGTTGCCACGCAACACACAGTCAAACGAAGTTTGGAAAGACGAAGGTTCGACTCGTCCAGCACGTGGTCGTGGTCCTCGTCGCGAGGAAGAATCAGCACCAATTCGCTTAGAGCGAGATGAGCGTCGTGCATCAGCAGCCGCGATGGCACATGTTGAAGCCACAGTCGCTGGAAGCATCATCGCAATTGTCGGAGAGCGCGCGTCGAAGCGGCTCATTGAAAAGCTTGCATTGGCACTCGACGCATTTGAGCGTGGTCGCTATCAAGATGCAAAGAAGATCATCATCCCAATTTCGCGCGACTGCCCAGGGGTAGAGCTGATTCACGAAATCGCTGGATTGTCGATGTATCGCATGGGTCAGTGGCGCGATGCTGCAGATCATCTTGAGCAAGCACGTGCACTTACTTCTGGCTCAACTCTCAATCATCCAGTGCTCGCAGACTGTTACCGCGCGTTAATGCGTTATGACAAAGTCGACGAACTGTGGAAAGAACTTAAGGATGCGTCTCCAGATCCGACGATTGTGGCCGAAGGTCGCATCGTTGCTGCAAGCGCTCTCGCTGATCAAGGCGACATTCAGGCAGCAGTGCGTTTGATGCAACAGTCAAAGCAAGACCCAGCCAAGGTTCGCGAGCATCATTTGCGCGAATGGTATGTGCTTGCCGACTTGTATGACCGATCGGGGGACGTAATTCAGGCGCGCACTATTTTCCAGCGAATTGCAAAGAACGATGCAGACTTCACCGATGTTCGTGATCGGCTTGAGACTCTCGGTTCTCGCTAGTAGCAATTAATCGCGAGTATTGAGCTCGCGGATTACAAAGCCAGTACGCAGTTTCGGCGTAAAAAAAGTTGACTTTGGTGGCATCAAAATGCCTTCAGTGGCGGTGCGTTTGATCTCGGCCACACTCACGGGTCGAATCAGAATTGCTGCATTGGCTTGATGTTGTGCAAGAACATCGACTACTTCGGTAACCCCATGTTGAAAAGAAACTGTATGAGCAAGATCACGTAGCGCGTGCTCGAGGCGAGCACTGTCGAGAGATCGAACGCCAACAAAGGCATCCTCGTGAGGAGTCAGCCACTTTGTCTGTAAGTCACTGTCAATAAAACATAGACAGCCGTCTTTGTCCATGGTTGCAAGCGTGTTCGCACCAATTGGCGGAGCATCGGTGATGGTGAAAGATTCTGCAAGTGCTTCTAGTAATGCGGTTGTCGAGACATCGGTGTATAGGCGATGAATTGCGGCAACGCTGAGTTGTTCGTCAATGAGTTCGTTGACAAAGGTGAGCGTTTGTTCTGCGTCGGTAGATGTCGAGTTGGTCTGAAGACGCGTTTCATCTCTGTATGTACGACTAATTGCATAGCGATGATGTCCATCGGCGATGATCACCGGATGTTTGGCAATGCAGTCGGTTATTGACGCGATACGGGTTGGGTCACTCACTCGTTCGACTGTGTGCGTGACGCCCTGATCGTCAATGTACGAACCAACAACTTCTGCGGGTGCTTTAAGAATCTCGCTGAGACCATGAGCAAGACTTAGGCCCCAAACTGGAGAAAGATTGGCATCTGTTGCCCTGGTGAGATCGAGTCGGTCGGTCTTTGCCTTTGGCGTGGTGCGCTCGTGGGGCAGTACGTCGCCCGCTCCTTCGTCCACAACTTCGATTCCACCGAGTACGCCAACAATGTTTCGCTGGTTGCCAATGGTGTCGCGAAACTGCATCCGATACAGCGTGAACGTAGGTGCTTCGTCGCGTACAAGCACTCCGCTTCGGATCCAGTTTTTTAGTGTTTGTGCTGCTGCCAGATATGCGTCTGGCTGGGTCGATGTAGCGATAGGCAAATCGATATTGACAATGTTGTGATCATGCTGTGCGACCAAATTGGCGCGGTCGGTGTCGTTTAAAACGTCGTACGGGGGAGCACATGTCTTGCCGAGGTCTGTAGATGGCGCGTATCGAAGCGCGCGAAATGGAAGAAAACGAGGCACAATTACAGTGTGCCATCTGCAGCCCCGATTTTGTGCGATTTGGATGGTGTCGTATGGCTGATGCATCAACCCATTGCCGGATCGGTTGATGCGATTGAGTCACTTCGAAATGCTGGACATCGGGTGCTTTTTGTGACGAATAATTCCTATTCTGTTGTAGCCGATCAAGAAGACGCGCTTGCCAAGATCGGTATAGACGCGCACAATGATGTAGTCACGTCGTCTCAGGCTGCTGGTGCACTATTGCGCAGTGGCGAAAGAGTGTTGCTTGGGGGCGGTCCGGGTGCGGTCGAGGCGATCAAGAATGCTGGCGCAATTCTGGCTGGACGTTCTGACGATCACACTCATGGTGATGCATCTACACACGAAACGAGAAGCGAAATTGATCAGGAAATTGACGTAGTGATGGTTGCGTATCACGCAACGTTCGATTACCGCGGTCTGACCAGACTGTCGAACGCGGTGCGCAATGGCGCTCAACTGATTGCGACCAACGACGATGCAACATATCCAACACCTCACGGTTTGATTCCGGGCGGTGGATCAATTTTGGCTGCGGTTGTTGCAGCATCAGGTGTGGAGCCAATCATCGCGGGCAAGCCGCACCTTCCAATGGCCGATTTAGTGCGCCAAGTTTTAGGTATCAATGATCTTTCTGATGCGTGGATGGTTGGCGACAGACCTTCAACAGACGGATTATTCGCACAGACCGTTGGTTGCAAGTTTGCTCAAGTGCTGACAGGCATCTCGTCGGTTGGTGATAACAATGATGTTGTCAATGGCGACACTCATGTGTTTGCCGATCTTGCTACTTTTGCCAAGATGATTTGTGGTTCGTAGACAGATGTCTAAAGCTCGTTTACGACTAGATACCTGGTTGGTCAAGCAAGGGATAGCAACGGATGCAGGGCATGCGAAGGTATTGATCGATCAAGGTCTGATTCTGGTCAATGGATCGATTGCACTGACGGATAATCGAATGATTGCTAATTCCGACAGTGTGTTGTTGTTGACACCTGCTCGTTTTGTTTCGCGTGGTGGAGAGAAACTCGAAGCGGCGCTGCAGTCGTTTGGTATCAAATTGGATGGCAAGCGTGTGTTGGATGTAGGGGCTTCAACGGGAGGGTTCACCGATTGTGTTTTGCAACACGGGGCGAGCGAAGTGACTGCCCTAGATGTAGGCAAGTCGCAATTACACGATCGTTTGGTGCGCGATCCACGAGTAACAGTGCTTGACTCAACGAACGCACGGTCAATGACGACCGCCATGGTTGGTTACTTTGATGTGGTTGTTGCAGATCTTTCCTTTATTTCGTTGCGCCAAGTCGCTACAGCACTCTGCGAAGTGCTGCGTCCACATGGAGACATGATCTTGCTAGTGAAGCCGCAGTTTGAAGCCGAAAAGTCCGAAGTAGACAAGGGCGCTGGCGTGATTAAGGACTCGGAGATTCATCAACGAACGACTGCTCAGGTTGTGCAGGCCTTCCATTCACAGGGGATGAATCAGTCGGGTCTCATCGAGTCTCCACTGCGTGGGGCGGACGGAAACACCGAATTCTTGCTCCATTTGCGCAGGGATCTCTTAAGTGGTGCGCACTCTGTGAGTGGGGTTGAGTAAGTTGGCAGGCATGGAGATGAGCCGATGAAATCCATCTTTGTGGTCGCGCACCACACACGCGGCGAGATTGCTCAGTTATTGACTGACCTGGAAGCTTGGTGCACGAAACACGGCCACCATTTGTGGATGTTGCCTGCAGACGCAAATGCCAGAGGGTGTGAGCATCTAGCAAGCGATAGGTCGGCCATGGACGCTGATGTCGTGTTGTCATTGGGTGGTGATGGCACAGTGTTGCGGGCGGTACATCTGTTGGACGGTGCACCAGTGCCGATTCTTGGTGTAAATGTAGGAACGCTTGGCTATTTGACGGAAATCGAGCCATCGGAATGCATTTTGTCGTTGCAGCGTTGGGTTGAAGGTCGAGTAGATAAAGATTTCATTATCGACAAGCGAATGATGTTGACGGTGCTGCTCAAGCGTGCCGACGGTGGCACCGATCTATCGTGGCGAGCATTAAATGAAGCAGTCCTCGAAAAACAACAGTCCGGTCATACGGTGTGGCTCGATGTAGTGATCAACTCTGAACTGTTTGCCACGTACTCTGCTGATGGTCTTATTGTTTCTACCCCCACGGGTAGTACTGCGTATTCAATGTCGGCCCGCGGACCAGTGGTGTCGCCACGTCACCGAGCATTGCTGGTCACACCAGTTTCACCACACATGTTGTTTGATCGCGCCCTCGTGCTCGACCCACAGGAGTCATTACTGATTGAAGTTGTTGGCACCCGTCCAGTAGATATGGCGCTCGATGGACGCAAGGTGATGAGTCTGACGCAGGGCGATGTCGTGAGTTTTGCTCCAGATACTTGCACAGCGGAGTTCTTGCGTTTTAAGACCCCAAAGTTTCATCAGATTGTGCGCACCAAATTTGGTCTTGGAGATGATTGATGCTCAGTGAATTACACATTGAGAATCTTGGTGTAATTGAAAAACTTGATCTGTCCATTGGTGAGGGCCTTGTTGCACTGACGGGTGAAACCGGTGCAGGCAAGACGATGTTGGTTGAGGCTATTGACCTACTCGTGGGTGGAAGAGCCGATGCGTCGGTGGTTCGAACGGGATGCGAAGAGGCTCGCGTTGAAGGCAGGTTTGTTACCGACGAAAGCGAAGTGATTTTGTGTAGAGTCGTTCCAATAACCGGTCGATCACGTGCCTATATCAATGGTCGACTCGCGACGGTTGCGCAACTTGCCGAATATGGTGCTGAGCTTGTAGATCTGCATGGACAGCACGCACACCAAAGCTTGCTCGGGGCATCTGCTCAACGCCTAGCACTTGACCACTTTTGCGGAGTAGATCTCGAACCATTGCGCAACGCTCGTGCTCAATTAACAGAAGTAGAGGCACTACTTGCAACACTTGGCGGCGACGAACGCGCACGTGCGCGAGAAATTGACTTGTTGCGTTTTCAGGTAAAGGAAATTGCTGACGCTGGTCTACGGAGTGCGAACGAAGATGAAGACCTCTCTCGCTCGGAAGATGTACTTGCTGATGCGGTGGCTCATCGCGAGGCTCTGTATGCGGCGGCTTCGGCTTTGCAAGATGATGATGGAGCGAGCGATGTTGTGGGCCGATCGATTGCGGCAATTAGCCATCGAGAGACATTTGTACTGTTCGTTGAGCGACTCAAGAACCTGCAGGCCGAGATTGATGATGTCGCACGTGAAATGCGTGATGTGGCCGAATCGATCGAAGAGGATCCAGCCAAGTTGGAAGAGGTTCGTCAACGCCGTCACTTGCTCGTTGACCTACGTCGCAAATATGGAGAGTCTCTAAGCGAAGTTATTGCGTACGGAGAAGAGAGTGGGCTGCGGCTCAACGAATTGGAAAGTTTCGAAGCTCGTGCAGCAACGTTGGATGCTGAACGTGCGGCCGCGATACAACAGCTTCGGGCTGCCGAGAAGGTAGTGGGCGAGGCTCGTCGAGCCGCAGCGCCAAAGTTGGCAAAGGCAGTGCAACAGCATTTGCGCACGTTGGCCATGGCGCATGCAGTTGTTGAGGTTTCCGTTGACGCTGATCCTGGCGACGAAGTCACCTTCTTGCTTGCGGCTAACCCAGGTTCGCCACCGTTGCCACTCACCAAAGTCGCGTCGGGTGGAGAATTGGCTCGCACAATGTTGGCCCTGCGATTGGTGCTCACTCAAGGTCCATCCACGCTGGTGTTCGATGAGGTTGATGCCGGTATCGGTGGAGAGGCAGCCGTTGCGGTAGCCGGCGCTTTGGCTCAACTTGGACACAGACACCAGGTATTGGTGGTGACCCATCTGGCTCAAGTGGCGGCCGCTGCTCATCGACAAATCAGGGTCTCAAAAACGGTCAAATCCAAACAGACTTTTGCCGAAGCCAGTGAATTGGCAGAGCAGGATCGTGTTGGAGAGATTGCGCGAATGCTCTCCGGTGGCATGGCCGAGGAAGCCGCCCTCAACTATGCCTCCGAATTGCTCAAGGCTTCTAGCGATCGTTCGAGCAGCCAGAGGCGCACACGTCGCTAACCACCGCGAGGGTATGCTTATCTTCCGTCGTGGAGTTTTTGGTCCCAGTCGGGAGCGCTCCGCACAGAGACGGGAGCAAGTAGTGCCAAAGCATGTTTTTGTAACAGGTGGTGTTGCAAGTTCGCTCGGCAAAGGTCTTACTGCTTCGTCCCTCGGTCGTCTTCTCAAGATGCGTGGGCTTCGTGTCACGATGCAAAAGTTGGATCCGTATATCAACGTTGATCCAGGCACGATGAATCCGTTTGAGCATGGAGAAGTTTTTGTTACTGATGATGGCGGCGAAACCGATCTAGACCTCGGTCACTACGAACGATTCATTGATGAGAATTTGTCTCGTTCCTCAAACGCAACAACGGGAAGTATTTATCAAGCGGTGTTAGCGGCCGAGCGTCGTGGTGACTATCTCGGGCGCACAGTGCAGGTCATCCCCCATGTCACTGATGAAATTAAGCGTCGTATTCAGCGTTTGGCTACAGATGATGTCGACGTAGTGATTACCGAAGTGGGCGGAACCGTTGGCGACATCGAGATTCTTCCTTTCCTTGAAGCGATCCGTCAATTCAAGAACGAAGTCGGTCGTGACAACATTTGTTATGTGCACGTGACATTGGTGCCATTTATTGGTCCAAGCGGCGAACAAAAGACCAAACCAACTCAGCACAGCGTTACCGAGTTGCGCTCGCGTGGTATTCAGCCCGACCTGATTGTTTGTCGCAGTGATGAACCAATTAGTGATCAACTGAAGCGCAAAATTTCTGGTCAATGCGACGTGGATCAAAAGAATGTTATCAATGCTGCTGATGTGAAGAACATTTACGAGTTGCCACTCATCTTGCACGATGAAGGTCTTGACACACAGATCTGTGAAGTGCTCAAGATTGATGCGCCACTCGACTTGACACCGTGGCGCCAATTGGTCGCTCGGGTTGAAGCATCAACTGCACCTGTGAGGATTGGTCTCATTGGAAAATATGTGCAATTACAAGATGCCTATCTTTCTGTTGTTGAAAGTTTGAAGCACGCCGGGTTTCATCACGGAGCAAAAGTTGAGATCGTGTGGATCCAGGCGGAAGATGTTGAAGGTCTGCTTGCCGATGATCGAATGACAACTCTGGATGGAATTGTTATTCCAGGTGGATTCGGTCCGCGTGGCATTGAGGGCAAGATTCGCGCGGCCGAATATGCGCGTGAAAACATGATTCCCTGCTTGGGACTGTGTCTCGGTATGCAGGTAATGACCGTTGAATTTGCGCGAAATGTCTTGGGTTTGTCAGATGCCAACTCGACCGAGTTCGACCTTTCAACTCAAAATCCAGTGATTGACATCATGAACGATCAACGAGATGTCACCGATAAGGGTGGCACCATGCGTTTGGGCGCTTACTATGCGGTTCTCACGCCTGGCACACAGGTAGCCAATGCATATGGTGAGCCCGTGGTGAGCGAGCGCCATCGCCATCGCTACGAATTTAATTCCACTTATCGGAGTCGTTTTGAAGAAGCAGGTTTTATTTGCAGTGGCACTTCGCCCGATAAGCGTCTTGTTGAATTTATTGAATTGCAGGGCCATCCGTTTTGGGTTGGAACACAGGCTCACCCCGAGTTCAAGAGTCGCCCCGATCGTCCGCACCCATTGTTTCGCGAGATGATTGGCGCCGCATTACAACGTCGGGCCTTGACCGAAAGCACTTCGCGTTCTGCCGATCGCGCGGCTGCTGTTGACGCGAAGTCGTAGATTCATCGGAAGCTATTTTTGATGGCGCATTTTGAGCGCACTTCACGTACCGTTTTGCACGAATGGGTGGAGTGGAAGCTTGTTCAGAGTCGGTTTCGTGCTCCTACTGGCGAAGAGTTTGTGCGCACGTATGTTGAGTCGCCAGGCGCCACGGGCATTGTGCCCATACGCGTCAATGCTCACAATCAATATGAAGTAGTGATGGTGCGGCAGTATCGACCAGCGGTCGATACTTACTGTCTCGAGATTCCTGCGGGCATGAGAGATGTGGCGGGGGAAGATCCACAAGCCACAGCATTGCGAGAATTGCAGGAAGAGACTGGGTTTACCTCCACTGATGTGCGACTACTTGGTCAATTTTTGCAATCTCCTAGCATTTCAAACGCCGAGGTGCAGATCTATCTGGCTATTGGCTTGACTGAAGTAGATATGGATCGTCACGGGCCTGAAGAAGATGACATGACAGTCGAGGTTCTACTGCTCGATGAAGCATTGCGAATGATTGAGACAGGGGAAATTGTCAATGCGATGGCGGTGGTCGGTCTGCTTCGCGCAGATCAAGTACTTCGAGCCGAAAGTGCTTTTGGCAAATGACGAGTCTGACCGATCGCGAACGATTCTTGACATGGATGCGCGTTGAACAGGGCAGATCAGATCGGACCATAGAGGCATACGCAAGAGACATAGCTCAATACGAGGTGTATCTTGTCGGTGCAAAGTCAACCTCGCGGGTTGTAAAGCCAGCACAAATTGAGAAATACATAGGGCAGTTGCGGTCGAACGAACGTGCACCAAAAAGTATTGCCCGTCAGTTTGCCGCTATTCGCATGTTTCACCGTTTCATGCTCGACGAGGGGTTACGGATTGATAATCCGACGGCGTTTATCGATGGCGTAAAGGTGCCTTCAGGAATACCTAAAGCATTGAGCGAGGAGGAAGTTGAAATGCTGTTGAACGCAGTGACTGGTGTTGACTCATTGGCAGTGCGTGATCGGGCATTACTTGAATTTTTGTATGCAACTGGCGCCCGCGTGTCGGAAGCGTGTGGACTTTCGATGAGTGATGTTGATATGGAAAGCAACGTCGCTCGGGTGTTCGGTAAAGGTTCTAAGGAAAGAATTGTGCCATTCGGAAGACATGCAAAAGAGGCGCTCGAGACTTGGTTGGGTGCAGGCGGAAGACCGATGTTGTGTCCGCAGCAGTGGGCAAAACGTGATCACGCCGATGCCGTGTTTCTTGGCGTGCGCGGTACACGTCTGTCGCGGCAAGCCGCATGGGGCATTGTGCGCAAATATGCGATGTTGGCTGGTATCAAGAGCGAGCTTTCACCTCATGTCCTTAGACATTCGTGCGCCACTCACATGTTGGTGCACGGAGCCGATTTGCGAATCGTGCAAGAGCTTCTCGGGCATGCATCAGTGAGCACGACGCAGGTGTACACGAAGGTGGATAACGAAGTGTTGTTTGAGATGTACCGCGAGTCGCACCCGCGCGCTCGAGTCAAGGCTCATAGTTGAGCAAAATTTCGCATCTCACTAAGCGCTTCGTGCTTTCCCTCGTGCCGTCTCAAGTGCAACAGATTGAACGGCAGTGGGTCCAGTCAGTGCTTTCACAAAGCGAATTTGATGTGTGGAACAACATGTTGGTGCAGGATCGACGGCACAGCGTGTTGGTTGGGCGTCGGTTTGTGAAGCATCGGCCGACCGCTACGCAAAGTGAGATTGCCGGAGCGTTATTGCATGATGTGGGTAAGTCTGTTGCACGTCTTGGAACCTTTGGTCGAGTGATTGCAACACTCGTAGGTCCGCGCACGAATCGCTTTCGTCAATACCACGATCACGAAAGCATTGGTGCAACAATGCTCCGATCTATTGGCAGTGACGAGTTGACTATCTCAATTGTTGAAGGATCGTGTACGGGTGAGCTAAGGCAAGCACTCAACAGAGCCGACGATATTTAACAAAATCACAGTTGTGCTATTTGCTTGGGTAAAGACCAATCGCGCTTTGCGCTCGAGCCAGCGTTGCGCTAGCCACTTTTGACGCGCGCTCCTTGCCAAGCGCTAGCAAGTTGCTGAGTTCTGCAGGGTCGGCCATGAGTTCGTGATAGCGGGTCTGAATTGGTCGCAACATTTCGGCAACTGCTTCACCGGTGTCCTGTTTAAGTTTTCCGTACTGGGTGTAAGCGGTTGCGAGAGAAGATGGCGACTCATTGGTGACTGCACCGAGGATTTCGAGCAAGTTGCTCACACCGGGTTTGCGCTCACGGTCAAATTCCACTTCATTATCGCTGTCAGTGACGGCGCGCTTAAACTTTTTGACGATCGCTGCTGGGTCGTCGAGTAGATAGATGATTCCGGCTTCGCCATCACCAGACTTGCTCATCTTGTTAGTTGGTTCTTGTAGATCCATCACTCGTGCGCCGGTGGGTGGAGTCACTGCTTTTGGCACAACAAATGTGTCACCAAAACGATGGTTGAAACGAAGTGCAATGTCACGGGTGATCTCAATGTGCTGCCGTTGGTCATCGCCAACAGGCACTTCGGCCGCATCGTAGAGCAAGATGTCTGCTGCTTGAAGGGCGGGGTAGGTGAAGAGTCCAGCAGAAACAAAATCAGCCTCACGCTTGGCAGATTTATCTTTAAATTGGGTCATACG
>JBJOEQ010000032.1:0-13777 GCA_046049195.1 Actinomycetota bacterium
TTCTGCAAGGCGAAGAATGCGTACGAAATCGTGCCACAGACGATAACGATGGTGACAGCACCAACAGCCTGGGCGCCTAGCTGGCCCCAGTCGCCCTTGATAACGCCTTTCACTCCCTCGCTCGCCGACCCATTCCAACCCGCGCCATAACTTCCGTTGGCAAAGATGCCCACGCTCAGCGTGCCGAAAAGACCACCGACACCGTGAACCGAGATTGCGCCAACTGGATCATCAATACCGCGGCGCTCGAAAAAGTACACCGATTCAATAATCAAGATTGCTGCGATTACCCCGATAACGGCTGCAGCCCACGGTGCAACAAATGCGCATGCTGCCGTAATTGCAACCAAACCCGCAAGCATTCCGTTGATCATCATGCCTGGGTCTGGTTTCCCGGTTTTGCGAGTGATGTACAACATCGCAGTGATCGAACCAAACGCACCAGCAATTGCAGTGTTCACCGCTGCTACAGCAAACTGCACATCGGTTGCAGCAAAGGTGCTGGCTGCATTAAAACCAAACCATCCGAACAACAAAATAAATGTTCCGAGCATCGCCATTGGCACGTGATGGCCAGCAATCGTGCGCGGCTTGCCGTCAGCACCAAACTTTCCAATTCGTGGACCAATGACGATTGCTCCTGTGAATGCTGCTACTCCACCTACTGCGTGCACAACACCAGAGCCTGCAAAGTCGACGTAGCCGGCACCCAATGACATGGAGCTCCAGGTTTTTGCCAACCAACCACCACCCCACGTCCACGCAGCAATGATTGGATAGTAAATAGCGCCGCAAAAGAAACCCCACAGCACAAAACTGTTCCACTTCCAACGCTCGGCCATAGACCCGGTTGGAATAGTGGCGACAGTGTCCATGAACGCAACCATGTACAAAAAGAAGCCAACTACTGCTGGAGTAATTGCGCTGCCAGAAAGTGCCCAGCCGCCCTTCCACAGAAAGATCCAGTCGCCACTACCGAGCAATGCAGATCCAACTGGTGCGTCCATTCCAAAAGCAGAATAAGAAAAACCGCCGAACGAAAAAGCAAATCCAACCAAATAAAAACCAATAAATCCGAGTCCAAAAATTGCGAAGTTGGTACTCACAACGTGTGCTGCGTTTTTTGCTTGGGTCATTCCAGTTTCAACAAGCGCAAAACCTGCCTGCATGAAGATAACTAACGCTGCTCCAATCACAATCCACATCAAACTCACCTGTTGACCGAGCACAGTGACCGGGTCTGGTGTTTCGAGTAAAAACTTCATACTTCTCTCCATTCGGGTAAGGACAACTGTTGAGTTGCCACAGAAATACAGACGCGTTCAGAGGCGCCATTGCAGCCGAACGCAAAAGAGATTAGGAGAGCAATATTTCGACTGTGTCTACAAAATGTTTCAGGATTGTTATTGTTTATGAACGCCCATGGCTACTCAACGCAAGCAAACGAAACATGCAGTTAACAAACTCGAGTTGCCACCGCTCGTTGCCGAGCGCATCACGTGTCCACTGACCAAATGGCAAGGCGAAATCGGACGCTGCCACTGGTGTAACGAAATAATTACAGGTAAGCGACGCACTACTTGGTGCTCAGACAAGTGTGGTCGCACCTGGCAACGCGAACACATCTGGAGATTTGCTCGCTCATCTGCAAAACGCAGAGCCAAATACCACTGCATTCGCCCCGGTTGCACCGCAGCGCGGCGCGACTGTGAGGTCAATCACATCGAACCCCGTGAAGGCAAGGGATACGGACCAGGTTGCCATCACCACTTGCAGCCAGACAGCACGGGTCGGGGTGGTCTTGAAGTGTTGTGTCATGCTCACCATGCCGAGATCACTGCGGCTCAAGCCACTGCGCGTGCCACTACACGAGCAAATGCGCGCCTTGAGGTTCAGGCCACAACCGAAACTACGATCTGACTCATGGCTTTTCGAGACGGTGATGGATGGGTGATGTGCTCATGCGGTCATAAACATTGGGGACTCCATGGCGCTGCAGGTCTGTTGCTCATTCGCCTCGACATGTCTGAGCCGCACGTGTTGTTACAACTGCGTGCTGCATGGACTCACGGTGGAGGCACTTGGGCGCTGCCGGGAGGTGCACTCGATAGTCACGAAGATTCTGTAACCGCCGCTGGCCGCGAAGCCGCAGAAGAAGCAGGCATTAATAGTGATGACTATTTGGTTCGCGATGTATTTAGCGACGACCATGGCCCGTGGCGCTACGACACAGTGATTGCGCACACCAACGGTGACGCGGGAGCATTTGCCGCTAATGCCGAATCGGAAGATCTGCAATGGGTGACGCTCGACAAAGTGGAGACTTTTTCGCTGCACGCCGGCTTGGCTGGAGCATGGCCACAATTACACAAGCGGGTTGTGGCAACTCTCAACTAACAGGAATCGTAAGTGTTGTAATAGTCGCAGATTAGGCTGTTGTCATGACACTTGAAGCAACAAAGACACAGGCATACCTCGACGACCGCGCCCACGTATTTCACTCGTGGTCTGCGCAAGGCACTCTCAATCCAGTTGAAATTACTGGTGGCCTCGGCAGTTACTTCTGGGATTCGACTGGCAAAAAGTACCTCGACTTTTCAAGCCAACTTGTCAACCTCAACATTGGTCACCAACATCCAAAACTTGTTGCAGCAATTCAAGAACAAGCCGGCAAGTTGTGCACGGTTGCTCCCCCATTTGCAAACGAGTCACGCTCCGAAGCTGCACGACTGATCACCGAACTCGCACCTGGCGATCTCAACATGGTGTTCTTTACTAACGGTGGTGCAGAAGCAGCAGAAAATGCTGTGCGCATGAGCAAACTTCATACGGGCCGTCATAAATGTTTGACAATGTATCGTTCGTACCACGGATCAACCTCTGGCGCCATCGCGCTTACTGGCGACCCACGCCGTTGGCCAAACGAGACAGGTGCATCGGGTGCTGTCAAGTTTTGGGGCCCATACCCATACCGTTCTGCATTTCACTCTTCGAGTGACGAGGAAGAGTGTCAACGTGCGTTGCAACACTTGGAAGATGTTTTGATGGTGGAAGGGCCACATACCGTGGCGATGATTGGACTTGAATCAGTTATTGGTACGAATGGAATTTTGGTTCCACCTGCTGGTTATCTCAAAGGTGTTCGCGAACTGTGCGATCGTTATGGCATCGTGATGATGTGCGACGAAGTGATGGCCGGTTTTGGTCGTTGCGGAGAATGGTTTGCGGTAAATCACTGGGATGTTACGCCAGACTTGATTTGTTTTGCCAAAGGCGTGAACTCTGGTTATATCCCGCTCGGTGGTGTGATCATCAGCCAAAAGATTGCCGATTCGTTCAAAGATCGGGTTTACCCAGGCGGACTTACCTATAGCGGTCACCCCCTTGCATGTGCTGCTGCAGTTGCATCTATCAACATCTTCAAAGAAGAAAAGATTGTTGAGAATGCTCGCATGCTTGGTACCGACGTCATCGGACCAGAACTCGAAAAACTCAAGGCCAAGCACCCGTCAGTCGGCGATGTTCGTGGACTTGGCGTATTTTGGGCAATTGAACTCGTACGCAACCGCGAAACACGCAAGCCACTCGTTCCGTTTAATGCCACAGGTGCAGATGCCAAGCCAATGGCCGACTTTGCAGTCGAGTGCAAAAAACTCGGACTTTGGCCATTCGTGCATTTCAATCGCACCCATGTTGTGCCGCCGTGCAATGCAACACCAGACGAAGTGCGCGAGGGAATTGCAATCATCGATCAAGCGCTCACAATCGCCGACTCGTATTACGAGGGCTAGTTAATAGTTGTTAACTAGTCACAACTTTGCGGTAATCCGCACGTTGCCAACTGGCTTGCCGTGTCCATAGATCGTCGAGTCAAAGGCTTTTGGGTCTACTCGCGATGTGTCGATACCAAGTGCCTCTAACGCTGCTTTCATCATTGGTGGTCGCGCACGATTTGCTCCGTCAGCAATCTTGAGCGCAACTGCTCTCCCATCGGGCATTGCAATTGCAAACACTCCTTCTGCGCCATCTTTGCCAAGCAGTCCTGGCACGCCTTGCATCAGCAATGTGACGTCACGAGTCGGCCCACCCACCATCTCTGGATGACTGCGCATCGCGTTGGCTACTTTGCCCGGCGCACTTGTTGGATCCGACATCACCACGGTGCGAAACACGCGCGCAAGCGCAGTGAGCGACATGGCGTGTGCTGGCGCACCGCAACCATCGATGCCAATGAATGCCGCTTCTTCGCCGCTCAGCTCTGGCACCATCTGCGTAATGCGTTGTTGCAATGGGTGCGACTCGCTCAAATAACTCGCGTCGTGCGACCAGCGGTTATGCACGCACGTGGCGAGCATGCCCGAGTGCTTACCCGAACAGTTCATTTGTAACTTTGTTTTTACTCCGCCACCGCGCAGCACTTCAGCCGCAGCAGCATCATCGAGCGGATAGTCCTTGGTGTTACCCAGATCATCTTCGGTCAAAGCGGCCGTTGCCAAGATTTCGCGCGCGGCAGCAAGATGCATCGGCGACCCGTCATGGCTTGCGCACACAAGCGCCAACAAGCGTGGAGGCAAGTCGAGTCCGCTTGCCACCATTGCTGTTGCTTGAATCGGCTTAGTAGACGACCGCGGATACACGATTGTCGTCGGGTCGCCAAGAGCAAACTCAATTGACCCGTCTCGCGCTAAACCAACCACTGCCCCGTAATGCATCGACTCGTCATGTCCATTGCGAGTAGTGATACCCAGCTGTACAAATGCTTTATCGAGCGGAGAATGCTGGCTCATACTTCGAGCGCATCCATCAGCATCGACATAAACACATCATGTCTCGCGCTTGTTACTACGAGCGCATTCGGGGTCTGATGCAGTACACCGAGCGTGTCCATCACCACCATGCCTTCGGTTGCTGGAGATTGAGTTTCGACAACGAGGTGCATCTCGCGCACTTCATCGGCCACGCTCGAGTTAATGGCGTATGCAATTGCAATCGGATCTGGCAGATCGAATCCAGCAAGGTGGGTTTCGTTTGCACAAAACTTTTCAAGCACTCGTTGAATGTCAATGGTAAATGTTGCAAACGGCGTTTCCATTGCCCTCAACATTGCCGACTCAGCTTGTGTGATCACGGCAAACTTGCGCGAGATGTCCCAACCTACAAACTCAAGGTTCATTCCAGATTGCAACACCACATCTACGGCTTCTGGATCGACCCACATATTGAACTCCGCCACGGGCGTGACATTGCCGATGTGGTCGGCAACTGCGCCCATCACCACACAACGTTTGATCTTGGTTGCAATGCTCGGATCTTTTTTTAGCGCGAGCGCAATGTTTGTCAGCGGTCCAAGCGTCACTAGTTCAAGTACTCCATCAAACTCGTGCGCCGCCTTAATCAATTCGTCAACTGCGTCACCAACATTTGGCTGTCTTCCCGTGAGATCTAGGCCGATATCTCCCATGCCATCTATGCCGTGCACAAACTGAGCCGTACGCAACTCTCGCACAAGCGGCTTGGCTGCACCAACGTAAATAGGCGTGCTTGATCCGCACAATTCGCGTGTGTACAAAGCGTTTTGGACGCTCATTTCAAGTGGAACATTGCCGGCAACCACACCAATGCCAACCACATCTATGTCACCATGGCGCAGCGCGATGATCAGAGCAACAGCATCATCACTTGCGGTATCCGTATCGATGAAAAATTTTCTCTTCATAGATCAACCGTAACATTTGGCGCCGCCACACTACGATCGTAAGTATGCGCTCGAAGCCACGCGTCAATAAGATTTATAAAGCGAAAATAACCGTAGCAATTGTCGCAATTACCACGCTCCTGGTTCCTGCACAGAGTCTGGTCGCAGCCGATGAGTCTCCTGTCCTCTATGTTTTTCCATTCTCTAAAGTTGCAGTCAACTATCCACGCGACCACATTGACTACCCTGCTGTCGACGTAGAGGGTTGTTACGCCCGCGTGCTCGCACCAACTGCCGGCACGATTACCCAAACGCGCACAATTGACAAATGGGTGAAAGAAATTAATGCTCCTGGCACCCGCGGCGGCAAGACGATCACCCTTGTCGGAGACGACAACGTGCGCTACTACTTCGCCCACCTTGGCAGAGTAAAAGTGGCGAGAGGACAGCGAGTCAGTGCTGGCGATTGGATTGGCGTCATGGGCTCATCGGGCAATGCCCGCGTCACCAGATGCCACACACATTTAGGAATGTCACGTGTGTGTCCTGTAGTCGAGGCATTTTTGCTGCAAGGCGAGATTTGGCCACAAAAATATTTGAATGCGTGGCGTAAAGGCGAGCAGATCTCACCCGCTAAAGAGTTGAAAAAACGAGTAAAACAGGACCCTCTTGGTTGCACTCGCTCTCGAGCAGACACCAGAGCAGAACTTGCCCAAACCTCGGGCTAATTCAGTTTTTAAATCAAGCCAAGTTCGCGAACAGCATCGCGCTCTTCGATGAGTTCGGCAACAGAGGCATCAATACGTGCGCGACTAAACGCATCAATCTCAAGACCTTGCACAATTTTGTACTCACCGTTTTCGCAAACGCACGGAAAAGATGACATCACGCCTTGCGGTACGCCGTAGCTACCGTCGGATGGCACCGACATAGAAACCCAGTCGCCAGCCGGCGTACCCAATACCCATGAACGAATATGGTCCACTGCCGCATTCGCTGCACTTGCTGCCGACGAAGATCCGCGAGCCTTGATCACTGCTGCGCCGCGCTTTGCAACCGTTGGAATATACGTTTCTTCAACCCAAGTCTGATCATTGACGAGTTGTGCCGCATTCTTGCCATCAACTTCGCAATGAAACAAGTCTGGGTACTGTGTCGTCGAGTGATTACCCCAGATCGTCATCTTTTTAATTGATGAAACTGGGCGTCCAACGCGTTGCGCCAGCTGGCTGATCGCACGGTTGTGGTCGAGGCGGGTCATGGCAGTGAACTGACGAGGGTCAATGTTCTTAGCGTTATGCATAGCAATCGCGGCATTGGTGTTGGCTGGGTTTCCCACGACCAACACTTTGATGTTCTTTTTGGCATTGGCGCTAATGGCCGCACCTTGTGGCTTAAAGATGCCACCGTTTGCCGACAACAAATCGCTGCGCTCCATACCTTCCTTGCGTGGCATCGCACCAACGAGCAAGGCAATATCGGTGTCACCAAACGCAATGTTTGGGTCGTCGGTCATCACTACATCGACAAGGTTTGGAAACGCACAGTCGTCCAATTCCATTTTGACTCCGCCAAGCGCACCAAGCGCTGGAGTTACTTCAAGCAATTGCAAAATCACTGGAGTATCAGCACCAAGCATTGCACCTGAAGCGATACGAAACAGCAGGCTGTATCCAATTTGTCCGGCCGCTCCTGTGACAGTTACTCGTACTGGTGATGTTGCTGAAGATGTCATGACTTGAACACTACTTTCCTATTGCTTGCATGATTAGGTCGGCATATACGGCCTGACCTTCTGGGTTGAGGTGAATTTTGTCTCCATACAAATATTCTGGATGCGCTTCGGCGATTGTGTACCAGTCGAGGATCTTGACATTGCCGTATTTGTCTGGCATCGCCCGCATCAGCACATTATTTGGGTCTTGCCATTTTTTACTCGGCACATAATTTGTCACAAACACAACGGTGTCTACATCGGCCAAGGGAACCATGATCTCGTCCAAAGTTTTTTGATCAACATAGTTATTTGTGCCGAGGTGAATAATCACAATCTCACCAAGGCGGTTTACCGACTTGAGGTAATTACCAATCTCGAGTGCCTGACGAAACGGTCTGCTCTTGAGTGCGTCTACCGTGATTCCACGTTCGGTGAGCACATTGGCAGCACCCAGCATCACCGAGTCGCCAATGGCAATAATCTCGATGACCTGTCCATCCAGTGTGGTGGTTTGCGGTGCAATCACCGCAGTACCAGAAGTAATGCCGGCAACAGTGGTCTGGCTTGCAGCAACGGTCGTCGTACTTGTCATCACATTGACAACGCCACTCTCTCCGTCGGCAAGGCTTTGACCGATGTCGTCCAACTTGACTTGCGCAGTTGCAAGGCTCACTAGAGCAAAAATCGGCACGACTGCGACAACGACGCCAAGGGCAATAATGCTCTGTCGTTTTTCTCTGTCCGACTCGAGTCGTGAATGGCGAAACTTGTCCCACGCTTCACGAAGGCCTCCAGAGCGCACCGGCATCTCAATGAACCGATACGAAACTTCGGTAACGACAAGTGCAAGTGCAAACAGCAAAACAAACTCGATGACGTTGAGACCTTTGCCGGCAAATTGCCGATAAAACTGAAAGATCGGCCAATGAAACAAGTACAGGCCATACGACCGTTGACCGATATACACCAATACTGGGTTGCCAAGAACTCGTGTTGCTAACAATGTGTGAGGGTGCACAGCAGCAGCGATGATTGCGATGCTGGCAAGCCCGACGAGAAGAAACCCACCTTGGAATAGCGGCGCGTAGCCACTCGTGCCGCCGTCTGCACCACCTTCAACGACATCATGGAAACTCCACAACATTGCGCCAAGCCCAAGCACGCCCACCCAACCGACAACAGACACAATGAAGCGCTCTGACGTTGGGTGATCGCTATGAAACATTGAGGGCTTCCACCAAAAAGCAAGTGCCGAGCCAATCAGCAAACCACCCGATCGTCCAAGAGTTCCCAAAAATAAAAAATCAACTTTTGAAACAGCGTGTCCGAAGAGTGCAATGTAATGATCAGGGGTTTCGAGCACCGAACCATTTGCACCAGGTTCAAACGTTTTCGCAACATAGATGGATACTGCAATGGACGCGGCAAAAAACAAAGTCCCCAACAGCAATGGTCTGCGGCCAAAAACCTTGAGCACAACAGCAATCAATACCGGCCACACCAAATAAAACTGTTCTTCAACCGCCAGCGACCACAGGTGTCGGAGCGGCACAAAACCAAATGCGCTGAAATATGATGTGCCAACCCAGATCTGAAACCAGTTGAAGCCGTACATAAATGCAGCCACCACATCTCCGCGCAGGTTTCCAAGCGTGTCGCGCTCGAACAATGCGCAATACGTGGTGACACCAATCAGAAGAGTCCATAATGCAGGCAACAACCTTCGCGCGCGACGTATCCAGAACGCTCTGAAATTGATCTTTCCATTTTCCTGTGACTCATTAATCAGCAGCATCGTGATCAAATAACCGCTGATTACAAAAAACACTTCGACGCCGAGGAAGCCGCCACTCAGCCAACTCTTGTTTGCGTGATACAAAATCACGGCGATTACCGCGACCGCACGCAGACCGTCAAGGCCTGGGAGATACCTCAGTGATTGTTGGCGATTCATTTACTAAGAGCGTATTGTCCGAACGATCTCCGCCATGAGTATTCCGGCTTCGGTTGGATTCAATCCAATCTGTACACCAGCCGCGCGCAATGCATCCATCTTTCCCTGTGCCGTGCCCTTGCCACCAGACACGATGGCGCCAGCATGGCCCATCTTTTTGCCAGCAGGCGCAGTTACACCTGCGATGTATGCACTCATCGGCTTGGTCACATGATTGGTGATGAACTCTGCAGCCTCTTCTTCGGCTGAACCGCCGATCTCGCCAATCATGATGATTGCGTGTGTTTCTGGGTCTGCCTGAAACTGTGCGAGGCAGTCGACAAACGAAGTTCCAGGCACAGGGTCGCCGCCAATACCAACACATGTGCTGACACCGATACCCTGCTGCTTCAACTCGTACAGCGCTTGATACGTGAGAGTTCCAGAGCGAGAAACGATTCCAACGTTCGGTCCGCTCGCACTTGGCAGTTGCGCAATTTCGCCTGCAGTAATTCCGATGTTGCATTTACCCGGGCTAATAATTCCTGGGCAGTTTGGGCCGAGCAACCGCGTGCCGGGATAATCACGTTGCAGCGTGGCAAACACGCGAGCTTCGTCTTGCGCCGGCACACCCTCGGTGATGCACACGACAAAACCAATTCCTGCACGGGCTGCTTCAAGAATTGCTGCTGGTGCCGCTTTTGGCGGCACTGCAATGAACGATGCGTTTGCTCCTGTAGCCGCAACAGCATCGGCGACCGAATCAAACACAGGAATTCCCTCTACGTCTTGTCCTGCTTTTCCTGGCGTGACACCACCAACAACTTGCGTGCCATACGCCTTGTTGCGCAGGCCATGAAAACGCCCTTGGCCACCCGTCAGTCCCTGCACAATCACCTTCGTGTTTTGGTCTACAAAAATTGCCATGATTCCTTTTCCTACTTGGCCATCTCGACAGCAGCGCGTGCGGCTTCGAGCATGGTTGGTCGACTGGTGAGTTGTGATTCGGGAATTCCCGCATCTGCAAGGATCTTTCGACCTTCGTCGGCATTTGTGCCGTCTAGACGAATAACAATTGGGGCTCGCAGGGCAACTCGCTTCACTGCTTCAACGATTCCCTTGGCAACTTCTTCCCCACGAGTGATGCCACCAAAAATGTTGATCAAAATACTCTTGACCTTGGGGTCAGAGTTGATCACTTCAAGCGCCGCCGTCATCAACTCTGCATTTGCGCCACCGCCAATGTCAAGGAAGTTCGCGGCCGATCCACCAACCTGATTGACAACATCGAGTGTGCTCATCGCTAGGCCCGCACCGTTGGCGATGATGCCGACCGTGCCGTCCAATCCGATGTATTGCAGATTCTTTTCGCGTGCAAGTTGCTCGCGTGCATCCAACTCTTCGGTCGCAGCATATTCGGCCCACTCCGGATGTCTGAATGATGCGTTTACATCCAGCGACACTTTGGCATCGAGCGCGTGAATCTCGCCGGTTGGTTTCAAAATCAGTGGGTTGATTTCCGCCAAGTCACAGTCGCCTTGGGTGAAACAGTTGTACAACTTGACGAGCATGTCGGCCACGCCGTCGAGTGCTTTGGCAGGAATCTTGGCATCAACACACGCACGATGTGCAGTTGCAAGCGACAATCCGTCAATTGGGTTGATGTGCAACTTGACAATTGCGGTTGGATCTTTTGCGGCAACAACTTCAATCTCGACACCGCCTTGGGCACTCAACATCAATAAGTGCTGCTTTGCTGCGCGATCGAGCGTGAACGACGCGTAATACTCTTCGGCAATGTCTGATGCATGTTCTACCCACACGCGCTTCACAACATGGCCCTTGATGTCCATGCCCAAAATATTTTTGGCGTGCAAACGCACTTCGGCTTCGTCATTGGCCAATTTAATTCCGCCCGCTTTGCCGCGTCCACCAACTTGTACTTGTGCTTTCACAACAACTGGGTACTTCGCAGTCAAGGCAACTGCTACTGCTTCGTCAACGGTTGTTGCTACTCCACCTGCAGATACCGGAATGTTGTACTTGGCAAAATACTGTTTGCCCTGATATTCAAAAAGGTCCATTGCTCAGCTTTCAATTATTGTTTGGGCGATAATTCTTCGGCGTTTATTGTTCTCGAGCATCGAGCGCTTGCTCAAGCCATGTTGCAATTTCTTTCAAAGAGGTTCCTGGTCCGAATATTTCTCCAACACCCTGACTGCGTAACTCAATCGCGTCGGCATCAGGAATTACTCCTCCACCAAAAATGAGCACGTCTCCAAGATCGCGCGCACGCAGTTCTTCCATCACTCGTGGAAACAACGTGAGGTGTGCCCCCGACAACAACGACAAGCCAACAGCGTCCACGTCTTCCTGCAGAGCAGTTTCGGCAATCTGTTCTGGCAACTGGTGCAGACCCGTGTAAATCACTTCAAAGCCATGGTCACGAAGGGCGCGCGTGATCGTCTTGGCGCCACGATCATGGCCATCCAGGCCTGGCTTGGCCACAACAACTCGGTAAGGACGTTTCACGACTACAGAACCTTACGCCCTCGACAGTGACCTATTCCAACCCGCAAAACGGCCGATACCACTTGCCGATCGGCCACACTAGAAGCATGGAATTCCGGCTGCGCTCCCCACTTGCTCGTGCAGTTTTGCCAATTGTGGGAGGAATCTTATTTTTCGCTGTTCTCTTCGGCCTGACATGGTTGATGGCCTCATTTGCCACAAACCGCACTGAGCGCCAAGTTGTGCCTGGCAACCGCACATTTGTGGTGGGTCAGGTCACCGACGTCGCCGAATCGATCGCCGAAAATGGCCCGATTCTGTATCCAGATTTGCGTGACGTCAACGGCAAGCGATCGATCGTCATCGAGCACAACGGCACCGACCCTCTCAAGGGCTGGCAGGTGTACTACGCATACCCTGCTGACAGAAGTTCGGAATGCTTAGTTGCGCAAGTCCAACAATCGCATACCTTCACCGATTGCGAAGGCCGAACTCTGCAGGTTGATCAATTGCAAAAACCGAGCGATGTCACGCCGATTGTTGAAGGTCAGAGAACTCTGCTCATTGACTTGAACGATTAAAACCGCAAGCGCAAGCCTTGTTAGTTTGATTTTTTGAGTGGAGCCCACGCCAGCGAGAGGTGCTTGGTGCCCACCAATCGAAAACGAATTGTTGCCTCCGCTTTTTCGCCTGAGCCACGAATCTCGATGATCACACCTTCGCCAAATGTTGGATGCTCGATGTCGTCACCAATTCGAAACCCGTGATTGGCATCTTGTTGCTGCGCAGTTGATGCAGGTGCGACATTGGTGTTGTTGCGATTGAGGCGTTGCTGCGGCGCATAGCCGCGATCGGCGTGCGAACGAAAGCTGTACCGCTCGGAGTCTGCACCGGAGTCGACACTGCCTTCTCGCTGGATCAACTCGTCGGGAATCTCACTCAAAAATCGGGATGGTGGGTTGTACTGAGTCGACCCATACAGACTTCTGCTCCATGCATGACTGAGTACGAGTTGCTCTTTCGCGCGCGTGATGCCGACATACGCAAGTCGCCGTTCTTCTTCCAATTCGACTGGGTCGTTGAGCGCTCGGTTGTGAGGGAAAATTCCTTCCTCCACACCCACGATGAACACGACTGGAAACTCGAGACCTTTGGCAGAGTGCAACGTCATCAACGTGACGTGATTATCCGAATCCAGTTGGTCGGTGTCGGCAACGAGCGCCACCTGCTCCAGAAATTCGTCAACTTGAGTAAATTCGGCAGCAACACCAATCAATTCGTTGATGTTCTCTTCACGCCCAGCCGACTCCACCGTATTTTCGGCCTTCAATTCACTCATGTATCCGCCAGCATTCAGCGCGTGGCGCAACACCGCGCTTGGGCCTTCAGATAAAAGCGCCTGGCACTCGTCAATCAGTTGATTGAATGCTGTAATTCCGCGCAGAGCAGCAGCGCCCACACCTGCATCAGCCGCCTTGCGCAATGCCAAAGCAAATGAGATCCCGCACTCGTTGGCATACACATCGACTTTGCCAATGGTCGTGTCACCAATGCCACGCTTTGGCACGTTCAAAATTCGCTTGAGGCTCACCTCGTCAAGCGTGTTGTAGGACAAACGCAAATACGCAAGTGCGTCTTTGACTTCGCGACGATCATAAAACTTGGTGCCGCCAATAACTTTGTAGGTCACTCCGCGATGGATGAGTGACTCTTCCAGCACACGGCTCTGGGCATTCGTGCGATAAAAAATGGCAAAGTCACTCCACGGTCGATGCTCAGAGTCGTGCACCTCTTTGAGCCGATTGATGACCCAATTAGCCTCACCAAACTCGTCATCCGCAAAGTAGCGAATGATTTTTTCACCCTGACCCAAGTCGGTCCACAAATCTTTGGGCTTGCGATCAACATTGTTCGTGATGAC
>JBJOEQ010000033.1:0-18240 GCA_046049195.1 Actinomycetota bacterium
ACACACTATGAACACCCCCCAATATTCACGCGACAACGGCATGGCCCCTATTGAAGACGTGATTGCTGCAATCGCCCGTGGCGAGATGATCGTGATGGTTGACGACGAAGACCGCGAAAACGAAGGCGATCTGATCATGGCTGCTCAGTTTGCAACAGCAGAAAAGATTGCATTCATTGTGCGCCACACATCTGGAGTGGTTGTTGCTCCCCTTTCTGGTGAGCGCTGCGACGACTTGCGCCTGCCACTGATGGTTGACCACAACACCGAGAGTCACCGCACCGCATTCACTATTTCGGTGGATCTTTTGGAAGGCACAACAACTGGCATCTCAGCAGCCGATCGCGCGGCGACATTGCGCGGCTTGGCCGACCCAACTGTTACGCATGGTGCATTTGCTCGCCCTGGTCATATCTTTCCGTTGCGCGCTCGCGAAGGCGGAGTGCTCAAACGAGCAGGTCACACCGAAGCCGCTGTCGACTTGGCACGTATGGCTGGTTGCGAACCGGCTGGAATTATTTGTGAAATTCAAAACGACGATGGCACCATGTCGCGTTTGCCAGACCTGCGCAAGTTTGCGGCCGAACATAACTTGTTGCTGTCATCGATTGCAGACCTGATTGATTACCGCCGTCACAACGAGCGACTTGTTGAGCGCATGGGTTCGGCAACAGTTCCTACCGAATGGGGCGGCTTCACGTGCGTCGCTTATCGCAACACTGTCGACGACATCGAACATCTTGCATTTGTAAAAGGCACTGTTGATGACGGTAAGCCCGTGCTCACACGAGTGCACAGCGAGTGTCTGACTGGCGACGTGTTTGGTAGCAAGCGCTGCGACTGCGGCCCACAACTTGCCACAGCGATGCAACAAATTGATGCAGAGGGTCGTGGCGTTGTTGTGTACTTGCGAGGCCACGAAGGACGCGGCATCG
The DNA here is from genome assembly GCA_046049195.1 of Actinomycetota bacterium. Classification (GTDB taxonomy): domain Bacteria; phylum Actinomycetota; class Acidimicrobiia; order Acidimicrobiales; family Ilumatobacteraceae; genus UBA3006. Next base: position 936 of record JBJOEQ010000033.1, read on the forward strand.
GCATTGGTCACAAGATTCGTGCGTATTCATTGCAAGACCAAGGCTTTGACACAGTCGATGCAAATACCGAATTGGGTTTGCCTGTCGACAGTCGTGAATATGGCATTGGTGCACAGATTTTGGCCGACCTCGGAGTGCGCGAGTTGCGACTCATGACCAACAACCCTGCAAAATACGGCGGCATCGCTGGCTACGGACTCTCCATTGTTGAGCGAGTTTCGCTCAGCGTCTTAGAGACTCCAGAAAATGCTTCGTACTTGCGCACCAAGCGTGACCGCATGGGTCATGTGTTTGACGGATCAGATATCGACAAAGTAAAGAAGCAACCAAGCGGGAAAGGCAAGTCATGACCACATTTGAAGGTTCGCACGACGGAAAAGGAATGCGCGTAGGCATTGTGTGCTCGCGCTTCAACGAGTTCATCGTCACCGCCCTACTTGACGGCGCAAAGCGTGGGTTGAGTGCGCATGGTGTGAGTGAAAGCGATGTTGATGTTGTGTGGGTGCCTGGCGCATTCGAGATTCCAATCGCCACAAAAGCCATGGCCACAAGTGGTCGCTACGACACACTCGTCACGCTTGGCGCAGTCATCCGTGGTGAAACCGCGCACTTCGAATATGTGGCCGGCCCAGTTGCCGACTCAATCGCACAGATACAGCTCGAGACAGGCATGCCAATCGGCTTTGCCGTACTCACTGTTGAAAATGTTGAGCAGGCTGTTGAGCGCTCTGGCCCAGGTGCTGGCAATAAGGGCGAAGAGGCCGCAATTGGAGCCATCGAGATGGCCAATGTGTTGAAGGCACTGCGCTAAACATTTTTTGCACAACCGGCAATGGTGCGGCACACATTGCTGCAACTCACAAGAATTCCCTTGTAGGTGAAAGGCGAACGTTATGGGCATTGTGCTCAGCATGCTCGTTGCGGTCACGAGCGTGATGCCCGCCCAACTTCCCCTCGATACTCCCCCGGTTCCCGTGTTATCCAATGTCGAAGTGGTACGCCACATCCAGTTTGATCTCGACATCACCACATTCAAACGACAGCGGTTTGCCTTGCGCCGTCAATACCCCACTCTCGATTGGTCAAATGACGGCTGTTCTGCGCCAATCGTAGGAAGCGAAGGGAGATCGTTCAACTTTCGAGCAGCATGTGATCGACATGACTTTGGTTATAGAAACTTTAAGGCACTTGGACTTTTTGACACCTCAACAAGAACACTCATTGACGAGCAGTTGCACCGTGACATGAATAGAGCATGTGACTCTCAGCGCCGCACGTTTAAGGTTCGATGTATTGCGTGGTCCGAAATCTTTTACACAATGGTGCGTGCAGCCGGAGGGCCCTGATTATTCGGCGAGACCAACTGAAATGATCTGATACAGCATCCGCCCAGTGGCGCCCCAGATCGTTTCGTCGTCTAAGTGAAAAAAGTGAAAACGAAATTGATTTGATGGTTCGCCCCACTGCTCTTCTGCGTACGTATCGATGCGCACCAAGTCGGCTACTGGCACCGTAAAGACTCTGTCTACTTCGGCATTGCGTGCGTGCAGTGAAGGTTTGTCTTTAAGAAAACCCACGATTGGCACAATGTGGCTCTTGCTTACATAGGTATTGAGCGGAGTCAATTGTCCAATGATCTCGACATGATTCGGGTCGAGATCGATCTCTTCGTGGGCCTCGCGCAATGCAGCATCGAGTGCGCTCTCGCCACCGTCTAGTCGACCACCCGGAAACGAGATCTCGCCTTTGTGATTGGTGAGGTCTTGTGACCTACGAGTGAACACCAACTCTGGGCCAGACTCGCCGTCGAACAACGGGATCAACACTGCTGACGCGCGAGCGTCTGATGCTGGCGGCACATGCGGCACCGTTGCAGAAAACTTTTTGATGCGCTCGACCAACAATTCTGTTGATCTCAGACCAGAGTGATCCAGATTGTGAAATGGATTATCGGGCCGCACCCACACCGATTGGGGGCGAGGAATTATTTGATCACCACCAGGTCGCATGGTGGAGTTGTTTATGCGGTTGGCTTCCAGCCAGTGGCAATAAGTTGCTTGAGAACTTCGTCAAGACCAGCAGTCTTTAAGTTGGCAAGAGTTTTACCTGGCATCTCTTCGCCTTTTTCCCATGTTTGCCAAGCGAGCAACATCTTTTCCATATCTGGCTGTGGTTGTTCAAAACTCATGTTGTAGAGCCTAACGATGGCGTCGCAGATTGAGACGTGGAGTGCGTGCTTCGCTTGGAGGCTTTTGGGCAAAGTTGGTGCCCAACACGATGATGCCTTCAACAAGCCCGAGTGCGATGAGCGCAAGTCGTCCAATCGAGTCCAAATCTGCAACCGCTGCGGCCACAAAACACAACACAATGATTAGCCAGTCGATGTATCGGTGCACGCGTCGACTCACCCACTTGAATGCGCTGACGCCACCGTCTGCAATTGCAGCGTTAATCAGTAATGCGATACCAAGTCCAACAGGTACTGCAGGCGATTGCGATTGGGCCGACATCATGATCAGACCGCCAGCAATGCCGTATTCAACAAGTTGATGAAGCCAGAAGCCTCTACCCTGCGCAGCCATGAATGATGACTCTAGTTGTTGGGGTGAAAATAAAAATGCCTCGGGTTTTCACCCGAGGCATTTTTGTAATTTTGTAGTGCGTTCAGAAAATGATTTACATCATCCCCATGCCGCCGCCGGGCATGCCGCCGCCTGCTGGTGCGCCATTCTTTTCTGGCTTGTCAGCAACGAGGCACTCGGTCGTGATCACCAATGCTGCGATCGACGCTGCGTTTTGCAACGCTGCACGTGTCACCTTGGCTGGGTCGATGATGCCGGCCTTGACAAGGTCGACATATTCGCCAGTTGCGGCATTGAGTCCGATTGAACCCTTTTCTGATTCGATGCGCTGGATGGCAACTGCGCCTTCCATGCCTGCGTTGTCAGCGATGTGACGAGCAGGTGCGGTCAATGAGTCGTACACGCTGCGTGCGCCAGTTGCTTCGTCACCCGTGAGCGACTCGACAACCTTGAGCACTGCTGGGCGTGAGCGAATGAGGGCAGTACCGCCACCGGCGACAACACCTTCTTCAATCGCTGCACGAGTTGCAGAAACAGCATCTTCGATGCGGTGCTTCTTTTCCTTGAGCTCGACTTCAGTTGCTGCACCAACTTTGATCACTGCAACACCACCGGCCAACTTGGCCAAACGCTCTTGCAACTTCTCTTTATCCCAATCGGAATCGGTGTTTTCAATTTCGGCTTTGATCTGGTTGATGCGTGCTGTTACGTCTGCTTTGTCGCCTGCACCGTCAACAATTGTTGTGTTGTCCTTGGTGATGATGACGCGCTTTGCACGGCCCAACAAGTCGAGGGTTACGTTCTCAAGCTTGAGACCAACTTCCTCGCTGATGACCTGACCACCCGTGAGGGAAGCCATGTCTTGCAACATTGCCTTGCGACGATCGCCAAAGCCTGGGGCCTTGACTGCCGACGAATTGAATGTGCCACGGATCTTGTTGACAACGAGTGTTGCGAGTGCTTCACCCTCAACATCTTCGGCGATGATCACCATTGGGCGACCGGTCTTCATCACTGCTTCAAGCACTGGCAACATGGACTGAACTGTTGCAATCTTGCCCGCATTGAACAAGATGTATGCATCTTCAAGCACTGCTTCTTGACGGTCTGCGTCGGTCACGAAGTATGGCGACAAGTAACCCTTGTCGAATTGCATACCTTCGGTGAACTCGAGCTCGGTCCCAAACGTGTTGGACTCTTCAACGGTGACAACACCGTCTTTGCCAACTTTGTCGATCGCGTCAGCGATGACTTTGCCGATTGAAGCGTCAGCAGCAGAGATGGTTGCAACGCTGGCGATGTCGCCTTTGTCGTCAACTTCTTTTGACTGGCTCTTGATCGACTCGACAGCGGCTGCAACAGCCTTTTCGATGCCGCGCTTCAATCCCATTGGGTTGGCGCCAGCAGCGACGTTGCGCATGCCGTGTTGCACCATTGCCTGAGCAAGCACAGTTGCAGTTGTTGTTCCGTCACCGGCAACGTCGTTGGTCTTTGTTGCAACTTCTTTAACAAGTTGCGCACCCATGTTTTCAAATGGGTCTTCAAGTTCAACTTCTTTTGCAATCGAAACACCGTCATTGGTGATCGTTGGTGCACCGAACTTCTTGTCGAGAACAACGTTGCGACCTTTTGGTCCAAGCGTCACCTTGACAGCATCGGCGAGTTTGTTAACGCCGGCTTCGAGAGCACGACGTGCCTCTTCATTAAATTTGAGTTGCTTTGCCATAGTGAAATGAATCCTTTGGGATGAGTTGAGGGAAAATTATTTGGAAACGACTGCGAGTACGTCGCGGCTGGTGAGGATCAAGAGATCGTCGCCCTTGTGCGAAACTTCGGTGCCGCCGTACTTGCTGTACAGAACTACGTCGCCGACTTTGATGTCGAGTGCGAAATGCTTGCCACTGTCGTCGCTCCAGCGGCCTGGGCCTACTGCGAGAACGGTTCCTTGCTGCGGCTTTTCCTGAGCGGTGTCAGGGATGACGAGACCGGAAGCGGTGCGCTCTTCGGCTTCGCTTGGCTTGACAACAATGCGGTCGTCTAGGGGCTTGAGGTTCATATCGTTTTGTCCTCCATAGAGCATGAAACACGATGTTTCATGCGGTTGAAACTAGGTCTTTTACTTGCCACATAAGACTTGCGCTTGGTTAGCACTCGACCTCTGCGAGTGCTAATGATACGGGCCTAGGCCTCGTTTTTCCAACCACAATCCACCTGCGCCAGCAGGTCGGACAAGAGGTCGAGGGGCAGGCCAATCACGGTGGTCAGGCTGCCCTCCACGCGCTCTACGAGGGCTCCACCATCGCCCTGAACGGCATAGGAACCCGCTTTGCCCAGCGACTCTCCGGTGGCCAAGTACCACTCCATCTTCTCGGGGGTGATCTCGAGCATCGAAACGCCCGCTGAATCGAGGCCGTGAGCTTGGCTCAACATCGTTCCATCATGTGCCAGGTGCACCACAGCAACCGCGGTGTGTACTTGGTGCGTGCGACCCGAAAGTTCGTTCAGCATTGTTCGAGCATCATGCTCGTCTGCTGGCTGTCCAAATATTTTGCCGTCCAGGTCAACCGTTGTGTCGGCAGCAATAATTACCGCCGCATTGTTGTACCTCTTAGCGACTGCATGAGATTTGGCCACAGCAAGACGTTGCACGTGAGCGATGGGTGTTTCACCTGTCAGTGCAGTCTCGTCAATGTTTGGTGGATCGATCGCGAACGTCACTACCCCTTCACCAAATTGGTGATCAAGTAATTGTGTCAACAAGTCGACTCGGCGTGGCGACTGAGACGCCAAAACAATTTGTATCGACCCCTCCATGTTCATTAACCGCCGCTGAGTTGCATCACATGACCGTCGTCAGGAACAGTCATGTCGTCAAGATCATCGAGATAGCCATCTGGCAACACCACACGAATTGGTCCGTTGGTGTGACCACGCGCAATTCGCTCGCCACCCTCAACAATCGTCAACGTGTGGTCGAGTGCGCTGCACAGCTCACGCAAGTTTTCGAGCGACATAATCTCGCTGAACTTGCGACGTGTCTCGCCGCCCACTGGGTAACCGGTGAGATACCAGCCCGTGTGTTTTCTAAAATCACGAATGCCGCGCTCTTCACCGAGGTGACCGCACAACGCAGTTGCATGCTCGACCATCACCTCAAGCACATCACCAAGTTGTGGTGTTGCTTGAATTGGGTTGCCACTAAACGCATCAATCAAGTCGCGAAACAACCATGGACGCCCCAAACATCCGCGACCAATGACCACGCCGTCGCAACCGGTTTGCTCAACCATGCGCAACGCATCTTTTGCTTCCCAGATATCGCCATTGCCAAGAACAGGAATACTCGTGACCGCGTCTTTCAGTTCTTTAATCGCTTCCCAATGCGCACTCGGCGCATAGTGCTGACGTGCGGTTCGGGCATGCAAGGCAACTGCCGATGCACCCGCCTCTTCGCAAATCACGCCTGTCTGCACGAACGTAATTAAGTCGTCGTCAATACCCATTCGAAACTTGCACGTGATTGGAATGCCATAGTTTTTTCCAGTTTCTACAGCAGCCGTTACAAGGGCGCGCAACAGTTGGCGCTTGAGCGGCACTGCTGCACCACCACCACGGCGAGTTACTTTTGGCGCGGGGCAACCAAAATTGAGATCGATGTGATCAACCGCATCGGCGCGACCAAGTTTGTCGACTGCTCGCGCCAGCATCTCGGGGTCACTGCCATACAGCTGCAGACTGCGGAACGTTTCGTCGCTTCCAAACTTGAGCATCGTGTCGGTTTTGCGATTGCCGTGCACCAAACCAGTAGCCATCATCATTTCATTGACGTACACAAGACCTGGTCCAAACTTGCGGCACAACGACCGAAACGGTGCATTGGTGACGCCGGCCATTGGCGCAAGCACCACAGGCGGCCACACCGAATGCTCGCCAAGTTGCAATGGCTTGAGGCGCGGCACAGTGGTGTTTGGGGTGATGGTGTCGAAATTTGTCATGTGAGTTTGAGGTTTGGCATCGCGCCCATGTCCATGCTGGACGGGCCGTCGGCAACTAAACGGTACCAACCTGCCGATGCAATCATGGCTGCGTTATCGGTGCACATGCCCATACTTGGCAACACCAGTCGCCATCCCGATTCTGCGCACACCGTCGTCATCGTGCTGCGCAGCAACGAATTGGCTGCAACACCACCGCCAAGAGCAACGGTCTTTGCTCCAATTTGTTGGGCCGCTTTGCGCGCTTTTGCTGCCAGCACATCGACCACTGCGAATTGAAATGATGCAGCCACATCTGCTGTCGAAACTGTTGGATTTTTGCGCACGTAGTTGATCACTGAAGTTTTGAGACCACTAAACGAAACATCAAGTCCGTCGTGCAACATTGCTCGTGGAAAATCGATTGCATTTGCATTTCCAGTGTGCGCAATGCGATCAATCGCAGGGCCACCTGGGTGACCGAGATCCAAAAATCGCGCAACCTTGTCGAAGGCCTCACCTGCTGCATCATCGATTGTTTGGCCAATCACACTGAAGTCACCGTGCCCACGCATCTCGACAAACAATGTGTTGCCACCCGAGACCAACACAACGAGCATCGGAAACTCGACATGCGGATCGTCGAGCAATGCTGCATACAAGTGCGCTTCCAAGTGGTTGACACCAATAAATGGTTTATCGAGTACAAGAGCAACCGACTTTGCCGCAGCAACTCCTACAAGCAGTGCGCCGATCAATCCTGGTCCGACCGTCGCGGCCACCGCATCAATGCGCTCGATGGGCACACCAGATTGCAAGACCGCTTGACGAATCACCACGTTCATTGCTTCAACATGCGCGCGACTCGCAATTTCTGGCACCACGCCGCCATATCTGGCGTGCAAATCAATTTGTGTTGCCACCACTGACGACAACACATCGTTTCCACCCATGACTACTGCTGCAGCAGTCTCGTCGCAACTTGTCTCGATGCCAAGTATCACGGTGCTTTCGCTAAATAACATGTTGGCGCTCATGGTCGTGATTGCACGATCTTGGCAAGCCGCTGCGAATATTCGTCGCTCTGAATGTCGGTGCACCACATCACAATTGCGTCATCGGTGTTTTCGTAATACTTTTGGCGAATTCCAGCCGGCGCAAAACCAAATCGTCGATATAACTCTTGTGCTGCAATATTGGTGTGTCGAACCTCGAGCGTGAGGGCCTCACATTCGCGATTGCGTGCTTCGGCAGCCAACTCCAACATCATTTCGGTTGCCACTCCACGCAAATGCCAATCGGGTTTCACAGCGATGTTAGTGATGTGCGCATCTTCTTCGGCAAACAACAATCCGCCATACCCCACGAGCACTTTGCCAACGTGAGCAACTACGTAATGACGCCGTCCTCGCCCCATCATCTCAATTTCTTCTGTAAATACCTTCTCGGTCCACGGCCGTGGGTACACCGCGTTTTCAATGGGCATGATGTCCCGAATGTGCTTGCGTTGCATGGTCACAATCTGGAGCACCGGATTGTCGCCTCTCATGACGCACTCCGCGTAGCCCAGTTGATTTCGGCGTCTGGCAAGCGCAAATACTCGGGCACAAGCGTGTCGGCCTCTTGCCACTCTTGGCGCAATGCCCGCTCGTGCGCAATCTGGGCAAGCACAACAGCCGTAGGCAAGGCAGCCATGTCGTCTGCAAATTCAAACCTTGGTAAAACTCCAGCCACTACCAACTCGATTTCGTTGCGGTAACGCAGTGCGCCGTTGCCCACAAAAAGTGTTGACTGACCACGATCAATTGTTTGCAATGCGCACTCTTCTACCGTGCTTGCTTTGGGTGTTGTTACCTGGCGCAACTTGCCGTCGATGTATCGATACAACGACCAATACACCTCGCCTCGACGCGCATCAATAACACACGCAATCACATCATCGGTTTCGCTTACAGCAGTTGCCAAAATATCCAGACTTGTTGCACCGATGATCGGCACATCGAGCACTTGAGCAATTGCCTTTGCCGATGCGATACCGACACGCATTCCAGTAAACAAACCTGGGCCAATGTCGACAGCAACTGCACCAACATCACCAAACGAAACTCCGGCTTGCTTGCGCACAAAGTCGATCATCGTCGTCAACACCTCTGCGTGTTGTTTTTCGCTGCGCATCTCACTCGATGCCAACACTCGAGTGCCATCCGCTATTGCGACGCTCACACCATCAGTTGCAGTATCAATTGACAAAATGATCATGAGGTTGCCCAATTTGACAAAGAAGAGCGCAGTTTGTCCCACCGTGTTTCCCATTGCATGCCACGCCAGTCAATCTCAATTTGGCGCACGGTCACCGAACTTTCAGTGTCGGCATTGTCGGGAGCCGCCAACTTCACCACGAGACCAGTGCCGAGCGCATCGCCCACAACATCACCCCATTCCACCAACATCACCCCGCCGGCTTCTTGCAACTCAGTCAAACCCAAATCATCTAACTCACCTGTGCGCTCAAGTCTGTAGAGGTCGGCGTGATGCAACTGCAAACGGCCGCCCACATAGTTGTGCAACAAATTGAATGTTGGTGACGTCACAGGCTCTGTTACTCCAAGAGCGTGCGCAAAATGCTGACTAAATGTGGTCTTACCGCTTCCCATTTCACCGATCAAGACAATCATGTCGCTTGCGCGCACAAGCATCACAATTGCTGTCGCGATATCTCGAGTGTCATCGGTGCTATGTGCGGTAAGTCGAATCATGAGAAGTTGAACGATTTAGCGTAGGTAGTTGCGTGGCACTCTTGCACTAATACCGCACACAATCTCGTAACCAATCGTTCCCATTTGGCGAGCCCAATCGTTGGCCGTGATCTGAAAGTCGCCTTGTTGACCTATGAGCACAGCTTCATCGCCTACCTGTACATCATCGCTTTCGCAATTGATCATCACCTGATCCATTGTGATCACGCCTGCAAATGACCGTCGTTTACCACCAATGAGCACCTCGCCCGACGACCACATTCCGCGCGGCAGTCCATCGGCATACCCAATCGGCAATGTTGCAATGCACGAACGCTGATTGAGCGTGCGGTGCAAGCCGTACGAAACTGCTTCGCCAGCTTCGACCCACTGCACATGGGAAACACGCGCCTTCAGCGACATTACAGTTTGCAATGCATCACCAGTTGCAACACCAAACGAATTGCTTTGCGAGTCTGCAGCAATGCCATACATGGCAATGCCAACCCGAGTCATCGTTGGAGCATTGTTCATCTGGCTGGCAATGCCAATGTGGTTCATCGTTGCCGACGAGTTTGCAATGTGTACCCGACTTGGAAGGAGCCCAATGAGTTTCAGTTCGTCGCAGACTTGATCAAACTCAGCTATTTGTCGCGCAGTTGCTTCGTGTCCAGCAACGTCGGCAGTTGCGAGATGGGTATAAATGCCATCCAGTTGCAACCATGTCTCTTTTGCAACAAGTTGCGCCATCTCGACGGCCTGCTTTGGATCAGTGCCGACTCGGTGCATGCCCGTGTCAACTTTGAGGTGCACAGCACCAACTACACCGAGTTGTGTTGCCACGCTTGCGTAATGCTCAATTGTTGCTTTGTTGTACAGCGTTGCAGTGAGCCCGTACTTGATCATGTCTTCATGTTGTTGTGGCGGTTGCTCACTCATCACCAAGATTGGCGCGCTCACCCCGGCTTGTCGCAGCGCTATTGCTTCATCGGCGAGCGCAACACATAAGCCAGTTGCGCCGCTCTCAAGTGCAGTTGTTGCACACTGCAGTGCACCGTGCCCATACGCGTTGGCTTTGACTACAGCCCACACTTCACTTGGTGCAGATTCGGTTGCCAGCACACGCACATTGTGCACCACTGCACTCAGGTTGATCTCGGCCCACGCCCATCGTTGTGTCATGCTGCAGCGACCACTGCAACCGCAAGTTGTGCGGTGTGCGACAACGAAACATGCCACTGCGAAATACCTTTTTCACGAGCAAGTTTGAGCGCCCGGCCCTTGACGAGCAATGTTGGCTGACCACTCGCCTGACGCTCTATCGACACATCGTGCATGTCAAAGGCGCCAAGACCAACGCCGAGCACTTTCATGGTTGCTTCACGCGCCGCAAACCTGGCGGCAAGGCTCGGTGCATCATCATTTTTACCAGACAAGCCATCTAGTTCATCAGCAGTAAATACTCGAGTGCGAAAATTTGGGGTGCGATCGAGTGCGCGACGAAAACGATCAATATCTACTGCGTCAATACCGATGCCAAGCATGGTCGCTCTAGTTTCCCGTTGTCGGCGTACGCCAGTGGTCTGCTGTTTCGGTAATCGGCAAGATCAACAAGTCGGCCACCGACACTTCGGCAAGACGGTCTTCCCTAAATGACCCTTCGGTTTCTGTCACCCAGTCGACCAAACGGTTAAAGCGGTCGTCGTACCCTTGCAACACTGTGCGCATAACCGCTGCAGGCAAACGATCGTGAAACAACACGTGCAACAGCGTGATGCCAGTGGTGAGTGAGCCTTTGGTTTCGGGCACGAAGATCACGGTGCGGCCGTCGCGCCTTCCGCGTGCAACCAATACATTGCGATCGCTGGCCACACGATGCTTGGTGCCCACCAAGTTGCTATTGCGATCAACTCGCGATGTCAGTTCTCGCGCAATTCCTCCGCGGTCAACCACACTGACCGTTGCAGAGTTGCCATCAACATCGCCTTCAATGCTGTAACGAGTAAAGCCAACAATGCTTGCAACTGCAGCATCCAAATCGGCAATGATCTTGAGCGTCCTGTACGACAATCTGTCGCGCGCCACGCCAGCGTTGAGCACCGCTTGCACAAGTGCTCGGTCAAGTAATCCTTCGTCGCTACGCGAAATACCAACAGTCACAGTTTTTGCTTGATGCTTGATTGCGTCGACTGGTCGAGTGAGTTCGTCAATCGAACGCGTGAGCGAAGCCGTCAAGTCATCGAGTAATGCCTCGGGCGAACTGATTTTGCCGGTGTTGTTTTGAAATGACTGCAGTGGATCGCTTGCCATCACGTCGCGCAGCATCGTCACCACTCGCACCGCAGTTGATGGCTCCAGGTTTCCGTCGTAATCGCCGGTTGTGAGTGCATCAAAGAATCGAGTTGCTGGCACGCCAATCTCTGCACGCACTTTTACCAAGAGTTCGCTACCAATTCCTCCGCGCTCTACGGCGTGTTCTACTACTTCGCGACACGCCCGCAGTGGTCGGGCAAGGGCGTCAATGGCAAGGGCTGCTTCGTAACCAAAGATGTGTCCCACCATCACGCTCAAAATAAATGCAACGCTCGGGTCTACTTGTGGCACCGAGATCACTGCTGCTGCAGCATCAAAGCGCTGCTCGCCTTGCGTTGCCACCACGATTGGCAAAGCCTTGTGTGCACGGAAGATCGCGATTTCTTTAGCAACATCTGCAGCGGTGCCATCGGACAATCCTGCAGCACAAACAAAAATCATCGGCTCGCACGATAAGTCAATGTGCTTCTTGTCTTCAGTGATGTCACATGCAATCGACTTGTACGACAACTCCGACAACTTGATGCGCACTTCCTCGGCTGCAACCGCGTTAAAACCGTTGCCAACAACTGTCCAGTAACGGCGAGCAGGTGCAAACTGCCGTGCGGCCTGAGCGATTTGTGGTCGCATCTCGAGCACGCGGTTCAGCGCATCTGGCACTGTGCGCAATGCGGTCAGCAGTTGATGCCGAGCAGCGTCGGTGCCCGACCCAAGTGCACTCGACAAAGCACACGAAAGCAATGCTCCAGCCGAAACTTGCGAATAAAACGCCTTGGTGCTCGCAACGCTCATCTCTACGTCACGACCGTCCGATGTGTACAACACGCCATCGGCTTTGGCCGCCAATTCACTGCCCCTGCGATTAACAATGGCAAGCACAGATGCTCCGCGCGAACGCGCCAAGTCGACAGTGCGGTTGGTGTCTGTGGTTGTGCCGCTTTGGCTAATTGCAATGACAAGCGTGTCCGACATGTCGAGTTGCAACTGAAAACCAGACAGTTCGGTTGCCGGCAACGCATCTACTTGCACCCGATGATCAACGAGAGTGCGCAATATCTGCACCAAACTGCGACCAGCAATTGCTGCCGTGCCCTGACCAATGACACGAATGCGCGCAATCTTGCCCGCCGCCAACGCATCAATCACGCGCTGTGGCACAACAGATGTATCGAGCGAAGCAAAGAGATTGCCATCTCGTTCGCTAATCTTGCCGCGCAATGTCTTGCGGAAACTTGCTGGTGCTTCGCCTATTTCTTTTGCCAAGAAATGCTTGTGCTCGCCACGATCAATATCGCGCGTCGTCACCTCGGCTATTGCAACATGCGATTCATTCAACCCCAAATCGGTTCCGTCGTAGGCAAGCATTGACATGCCGTCAACGGTTCCAGCAATGTCGCCGTCGAGCACGATGACTTGGCCGCGACTAGACGGATTGTTTGCGTCACTCAGAGCTTCGCCGTCCATGCGCACATAGCACATGGTTTCTTCAACGACGCCATACGGCTCGCTTGCAACAATAAAACGGTCTTCAGCAATGCCGACATATAAACCTTGTCCGCTGCCGCGAAGCGCAAGCAACACCTTGTTTGGTTCGTCGGCACTGGCAGTTGCAATTGCTACCGATCCATCAAACTCACCGACGGTCTGCCTAAAGGCACTCACCAAGTCGGTGCCTGCTGCATTCTTGCGAGCAACGACAGTTGGAATCACTTTCGCATCGGTCGTAATTGGCTCGGCAATCTTGAGCCCGTTGCGCACTTTGATATCGGCGTGATTATCAACATCACCATTGAGCGCAGAAACCAAATATGGCAGTGCAGTATCCACTTCAATTTCTTCGCTATTGACTGGATGCGCATTTGCTTCAGAAATAATGCCGACACTCGCCCATCTTGTGTGCCCAAGTACTGACAACCTTGCGCCAGGTTGACTCACCAACAAGCGAAGCAGGGCGTCACCAGCAACTGCTTGACGCATCGCGCGTGTGTTGTCACCAAGTTCACCAATTTCGGCAGCAGCCTTGTACACAAATGACCAAGCCCTCGCACCTACACCAACGCGCACCGAACCCGACGTAAATAAATTGTCATCAAGTCGACCTTTGAGCAGAGGCTTGACGCGAGCGTCGCTTGCGTCAATCCCATGTCCCCACACCAGCAAATTGATGCCGGCAGAGTCGCGCCCTCGCACTTCCATGCGGTCGAGTGCCGAAAAAGATTGCTGAATCGAAAGATATGCATTTCGAGCGCTGTCACTCGCGCTCTTGCCAGCCAGCTCGCCCACAAGTTTTGCCGTGCGCAAACGATCATTGCGCAGTGACCACGTTGCATCCCGCAGTGCGATCAAATCGTTGCTGCGACGCTCAACTTCTTGTGTGCTCAAGCCAGTCGCCGCTTCCAATACTTGCTCTGCATTAAGCGCAATCGCATCCAGCTGATCAAGACGCGAAACAAGCCCACCCACGAGTTGCAAGTTGTCGACCAATGCCGCAGTTCCCGATTCGCCGCGCAAAGCGGCGTCGACAGCCGCTACATGTGAGGCACATTCGGCAATCGCACCGATGTTGCCTGCTGTAATTGCCTTGTCGAGTGCGTCCAACAAGTCGACTGCTATTGGCAGTGGCCGGGCCGAGGGCCGCGACACGATGCAAATGATGCCGCACATGTATTACAGGCTACCGAGATCCGCCAAGACGCTTGATCACACTGGCTGCCAAGCGTTGTGCCACGCTATTTGCAGTTTCTTCAAACTGAGCCTCAACCATCACTCGCACCAGTGGCTCGGTGCCACTTGCGCGCAACAATACTCGCCCTACTCCGTTGAGGTCGCGCTCGGCTGCAGCAATTTCTTGTGCAAATTGTGTTGCAAGATCTGATGCAACAGCTTCAACCCGCACGTTGATCAGCACCTGAGGAAGCGAAGTCATTGCATCCTGTGCAAGTTTCTGCAGCGTCACATTTTTGCGACGCACCAGATCTACAAGCCGCACGCCAGCGAGTAAACCGTCACCGGTTGTTGCGTCCTTGCGATAAATGATGTGGCCACTTTGTTCGCCACCCAATGCATACTTGTTTTCTTCCAGCGCGATCAACACACTGCGGTCACCAACCGGTGTCGTCACTACAGAAATTCCGTGTTTGGCCATTGCTTCATGAAACCCAGCGTTGGTCATCACTGTTACTACAACACCATTGCCATCCAACACTTTGCGCTCGTGCATGTCGATTGCAGCAAGTGCTAGTAAGTGATCTCCGTCGACAATATTGCCTACGTGATCCACGCCAATCACGCGGTCGCCATCACCATCAAATGCCAAACCCATTGCTGCTTGATGCAGTCGCACAGCCTCACCGATGATTTTTGGATACGTTGCGCCACATTCCGCATTGATGTTTTTGCCGTTTGGCTCACAATGAATCGCAATAACTGTTGCACCAAGCTGTGCCAATACATATGGAGCGACATCGCTCATTGCGCCATTCGCGCAATCAACCACAATCCGAATGTCGGCAAATGCACGACCTGGCACTAAACCCTCGATGCTGTTGCGATAGTTATTGATCGCCGCAATTGACTCGGTAATTGCACCCACAGGTACGGCGCTACTTTGTGGCGTGATCGCAGCCATTGCTGCCTCAATCAACTGTTCTTGATCATCAGTTAGCTTGATGCCACCGATACCAAATATCTTGACACCATTATCTGCATACGGATTATGCGATGCGGTGACAGCAGCACCCGCGCAACCATGCTGTGCTGCAGCAAACGCAATTGCGGGTGTTGGTGTAACACCCAGCAGTTCAACCGTTGCTCCACCTGCGGCAAAACCTCGTGCGAGTGCTGTTTGCAAAACCAAGCCAGATTCACGCGTGTCGCGTCCAACCACCACGTGCTTCAGCGACAACACAGTGGCCGCGGCATATCCAAGGTCGGCTACGTATTGTTCGGTCAGTTCAGTGAGGGCAACCCCACGAACACCATCAGTTCCAAATCGAAGCATCTACACACTTCCGATCCACGCAACCAAAGTCGCGTAGCAATACAGCGGATTAACGCTTTGTGTACTGTGGCGCCTTGCGCGCCTTCTTGAGACCGTACTTCTTGCTCTCTTTTTTACGTGAGTCACGTGTGAGCAATCCGACTTTGCGCAACAACACGCGGCGCTCTGGATCAAGTTCAAGCAGTGAGCGAGCAATCGCCATGCGCAACGCGCCGGCCTGGCCAGCAATGCCACCACCCTGAATGTCGCAATCGACATCGTATGCAGTTGCAACTTCAGCAACATGCAATGCCTCTGATGCAACCATGCGTTGCACGGCGTTTGGAAAATAGTTTTCAAACTCACGACCATTGACAGTGACTTTGCCAGTGCCTGGTCGCAAACGTGCACGCGCAACTGCTTCTTTGCGGCGTCCCGTTGTTTGTGTAAGTGGCTTTGTTCCCATGATTGTTCCTCTATTCGACTTGTGTGTACTCAGCGCGCCTTGGCGTGAGCGATAACGAGAACTTTTGGATCTTGTGCTTCGTGGCCGTGTTGTGCGCCAGCATGCACTTTGAGTTTCTTGATCATCTGACGACCAAGTGGTCCTTTTGGCAACATGCCGCGAATGGTGCGACGAATTGCATCTTCAGGCTTTGCCTTGAGCAAGGTGCCGTAAGTCTGTGTGCGAAGACCACCTGGGTAACCGCTGTAGTCGTGAACGAGTTCTTTTTCGGCCTTGCCACTTGTGAGCACGATCTTTGAAGCATTGATGATCACTACGTGGTCACCGGTGTCCATGTGTGTCGAAAACATTGGCTTGTGCTTGCCGCGCAAAATTGCAGCGACCTCGGTGCACATACGACCAAGGACAAGACCCTCGGCGTCGACGATGTGCCACTCGCGCGTGATTTCACTTGCTTTTGGAGAATACGTACGCATCAGATCTACTTTCGAAAACTTGAGAACTTACTTTGGAAACCGATTATCAAACCGTCTCCGTGAACCGTTTAAGGATAGGGGTCACTAGGCCCATTTCACAATGCTGAGGCGGGGAATCCCACCTCCCACAGGCACAATCCTTGAGGCGGTGCCACTGGAGCAGCCTGTGAGCGATCCCCTGAAAGGATCAGCCCCCGCATGTCACTAGGTGGCCTTTTGCCCAGGCCAATTTCGATAAAGGTGCCCACAAGAGCCCGCACCATCTGGTGGCAAAAGGCATTGGCCCGGATGTCAAACCGCAGCACTCCATCCCCCATGTCTTTCCAATGGGCAGACTCCACACTGCGGCGCATGGAGTGCTCAAAGGTGTCAAATTCGTCTGCAGGTTTTGGCTTGCGACAAAACGCCGAAAAATCGTGATTGCCAATGACTGCATCGCACGCAAGTTGCATTGAGCGCACCTTGAGTGGCTTAGTGATGTGCCATGCGGTCTCGGTCATAAACGGATTACCAACTGGCGTGTTGAGCACGGTGTAGTGATATTCGCGCCACAGTGCCGAGTAACGCGCGTGAAAATCCGGGTCTGTCCACTGCGCATCGCGCACAACAACCGATGGTCCGCACAATGCATTCAATTGCTTCATCAACACTTCTAGGTTGACTCGGTCTGCCAAGTCGAGACTGATCACTTGGCCCCATGCATGCACGCCTGCGTCGGTGCGACCTGCCGGAGTTATCTGCACCTGTTCTTGCAAGATTTGCGCAAGTGCACCTTCAATT
>JBJOEQ010000034.1:0-13969 GCA_046049195.1 Actinomycetota bacterium
TGCCAGAGTATTGACCGAGGCTTCATGCCCATTGATTTGGCAACAAGAACAAACTCTCGACCTGTCCATGAAAGAGCCGAAGATCGTGCGAGTCGACCGAGCACGGGTATGAGAACGAACGTTATCGCAATGATCACCACAAACACTCGAGGAATGGTGGTGGAGGGGTTGAAGGGATCTGGGCTTGCAAAAATCGCAACCATAGTGACAACCAGAATGAGGGTTGGGATCGACAGCGTCGTGTTGAAATACATGGAGATCACTGCATCCACCCAACCGCGTCGGTATGCCGCAAGAATTCCTAAAAAGCCGCCAATGACCATCCCAAAAAAGACGGTGACGAATGCGATGCCTAGCGAATATCGAGTTCCATGAATGATGGCCGAAAGTTGATCGACGCCAATGTAGTCGGTTCCAAAAAGGTGTCCAGGTGAGAACATGCCAACACCGAGCACATCCGAGTTTGAATAATCCCACGCGGGGAGTGGGAAGAGTTCACCAAAAATACTGAAAATTGCACACACTCCAAGCCACAGGACTGAGAGGCGGTATCCAATTGGTTTGTTTGCAAGGATTTTGGGATTAAGCGCCATGATGACTCCTAATTCTTGGATCAATTTTGGGCATAAAGGCATCAACAATCAAGTTGAAGACAATATATGAGATTGCGATGAGGGCGACTGTGGACTGGATCGCGAGGTATTGACGCAGTGCGATTGATGTAACCAAAAACATGCCTACTCCGTTGAGTGCAAAAATGGCCTCGATGATTACTGCACCACCGATTAGGGAGCCCATGTTGAGTGCCGCGGCCGTCAACAGACTCAAACTCGACGGACGAAAAACGTGTCGCCAGAGGATCCAACGATTGGAGAGGCCTTTCGAAGATGCCATGGTCACAAAGTCTTCTTTGAGGGTCGAAATAATGTCGGCACGCAAGAGGCGGGCAAAGGTTGCGATGAGCCCGAGCGAAAGGCTGAGGACTGGCATGATCACTGATTTGATGTGTTCGACCGGTCCCTCGCCCCAAGTGACGTAACCAATCGGATTTAACAGTTCAAATTTGACACCGATTACGTATGCAAGACCGAGGCCGACTGCAAAGTTGGGGATAGACGAGAGTCCGAAGAGGGTGTTGCTGATTACTTTGTCGATGCGGGTATCGGCCTTGTATGCAAGCAGCATGCCGATAGGGATTGAACAAAGAAGCGAAAAACCGAGGGTATAGACCATGATCAGCAGTGTTCGTGGAATTGTGAGAGACAGCATCGCCCAAACGGTCATTGACGCGTCCGCATACGACTCACCGGCGTTGTAGTAGACACCGAGGTCTCCCTGTAGGAAATTAACCAGCCATTCAAAGTAATAGACGAAGATATTTGTATCCAGGCCCAGTTCGGATCGCAGTTGTGCCTGTTCTTCTTCCGTGCCAAAGGGGAGCAAAGATGTGGCAATATCACCGGGCAAGAGTCGTACCAAAAGTGTCACGAGGAAAGTAACAAAAAAAAGAACCAATGCAACTTGTGAAAGCCGCTGTGTGGTTCGAATGAGTTTTTGCATGGTGGAAGATTTTCTGTTTGAGTTACTTAGTACATAATTGTAGTAGGGGATTCTGGGAAATAAAAATGCGGTGGGATTTCTCCCACCGCATTTTCTAGATGGATGAACTAAAACTGGTCGGCTATGTAATTAGCTACCAATCAATGATGCCACATCGAAGTTACCTGCAATCAGACCTGCACGCTTGTTGCCGTTTGGCAAGCGTGTTTCTCCAAAGCCAGTGACCTTGTTTGACACTGCAGCGAAAAGTCCTTCGGTGTAAACGCCAGTCCAATAACTCTTGGACTGAAGTTCTTCCGCACAAGTCTTCAATGTGTTGTTTTTAGGAGATGAAGTCTCCCATGCCTTATCGAAGCATGCTGCGAGTTGACCATCGCCTACTCCGCCGACTGCCTTCGGAAGTCTGTAGCCCGAAAGCTCCAGGTCTGAAGTTGTGGAGAAGAGGTTGGCGAATTCTGCATACTTGCCAGCCATCACGTTGAACCAAGTTACTTGCTGTCCAAACACGAATGCTCGTGAGATGTAGGCAGAACTTGTGATTGGTGCCATGAGTGTGCAGCCGATTCCGGCAGCCTTCATCATTCCACAAACCACGTTTGCATCGTTCGTCGACTCGGCTGAGTCAATGATTGGGAACTGGAACTCAAGTGCCTTTCCAGTCTCAGCCTTGTAGGCCTTTGCTTTTGCTTTGGCTTTTGCCAAGTCGAACGTGATCGCACCCTTCTTGCTGAAATATGGGTGCATCTTTGGAGCCATTGCAATAGCGGCTTCACAGTTGCCCTTGCAGGCAATCTTTGCAAAGGTTTCGCGATCCAGTGCATAAGCAAAAGCCTCGCGAGCCAAAAGATTGTTGAAAGGTTCCTTCATGGTGTTCAAGTGGAATGCCCAGTTGGTTTCACGAGGACCTACGTATAGCGACATCTTGCCTTTGAGGGTGTCCTTAATACGGTTCAACTGTTGACCTGATGTGGCACCGAACAAAGCGACATCTGCTTGGCCTTTTGCCATTGCGTTTACGCGCTGTCCACCGTCTTGCACCACCTTAAATGTGACGGAGTTGGCGTATGGCAATTGTTTTCCAGCTGCATCTTTGCGCCAGTAATTTGGATTCTTCACGAGCTCTGTGACGAATGGGTCAATGCCCTTCGACTTGATCATGAATGGTCCAGTACCAACAGCCATTGTCTTGCCACATGCTGCGTTTCCGAGCGATGCGGTTGACATCATGCGGACACGACCTTCACTCCACAAGTTGTAGGCAAAGTTTGGACGAGGTACAGCGAGGTTGGCTTGGACGGTGAGGCTGTCGATTTTGACGAATGCCTTCTTTTCGCCTGCCAACATCTTGCCGTAGTCAGCACTTGTTGCCAAGAATGCTGGACCCGATTTTGCCAAGCCTGTGAGCATTGTCGTGAGACCTTTCATGCCAGGAATGTCAAAGCTCTGTTGCCATGCAATTGCTGGCAACGAGGGAGCTGGGCCCGACTTGTAGAGCAGACCAATACCCGCGAGTGAACGGAAGTTCGCAATCAGGTTGTCAGCATCTAATGGTGTGCCGTCGCTGTACGTAATGCCAGAACGAAGTTTGATCGTCCATGTCTTATTGTCAGCGGACGGCGTCACTGATTCTGCCAAGTAAGGAACGATGTCGCCCTTGTTGTTTTTGATAGTGAGACTTTCGAGCACTGAACCAGAGGCTCCAATTTGTCCACCACCCGGTGAATCCTGTGTGCACCAGCCAGCATCTTTTTCAGCGATCAAGATGATCATGTCTTTGGCTGTGCGCTTAGCTTGTGGAACTGACTTTGCGTTGCTTCCAGAAACACCGACGGTTGAGACTGCAAGTGCGAGTCCTAAACCAATCGAGAGTTTTCTGAACAGCCCACTTTTCGTGGATGTTTGTTTCATCTAGGAATTTCCCCCTGTTGATTCGACTGCGGCCGGAATGACCCCAATCCGATGTGTTTACTCTACGGACACCTACCCGTAATAGTCAAGTCTGAAGGGGGGGGTAAACCAAGTGACTATTGGGTCTGGACTGTGCGTAATCATTGGTTGATAGCCTCGGTCAAGTGAAAGATGAGATCAAATCAGCACCCAAAACACCGAGAAAAAAGGCCTCTACGGCGACATCTCGCTCAAAGTCAGGCGCTCAGTCGACCAAATCGCGTGAATTGAACTTCGCGCAATGGGCGCCCCCGACAGATGAACGTGTTGATGTTGATCCCGAGAATGTTTTGGCACTTCAAATAGCCGAAATTGTCACTCAGGAAACGACAGGGCAATCACTTGAAGTGGCCGACATCGGTTGTGGGTCTGGTGCACTTGGAAGAATTTTGGGTGAGTCGAGCCCGCACTTACAAATAGACGGCATCGATATTTCAAAGAGTCTCTTGGCGTTGGCAGAGAAAGCTCTCCGGAGCGATGGAACTCCTTGCTACCGCGATTTGCTCGACGCTGACTTGACCAAACCTGTTTACTTCGCCGCCAATCACTATGACCTGTTGGTGAGTAGTGGGTTGTTTGTGCCCAGACTGCTTGGAGCTTCAGACCTCGTTGCGATGGTCCAAACTGTGAAGGCACGAGGCAGAGTGATAGTGGGCATCGACAAGTCACACTTCGACAATGCGGCATTCACGATTGTGATCCGAGAAGCAGTTTGGGATGGGATAATTACAGAGCCCACTTATACCGAGGTTGACATTTTTGACGTGAACAGCGATCGGTTCGGAGAGAAAGCTCTCATTGCGCAATTCACGAAAGTGCCAACGCTGAACGATTGATGATTCGCTCATCGAGCGGCATTATTTAGATTGAAGTTTTTCCAGCTTGGTAAGCGGTATGTGGCAACGCATGAAGTGACCAGGCTCTACTTCGGTGAGAGATGGCTCAACTGAGGTGCACAAGTGTTCTACACCGCTGCCAGCCATTCGCGGACAACGGGGGTGCAACACGCAACCAGTTGGTGGGTTCACTGGGCTCGGTACTTCGCCACCAAGACGAATGCGCACGCGTTGCGCGCCTTCAATGTCGGGAACGCTAGACACCAATGCCTCGGTGTACGGGTGGTGAGGGCCAGCGAATACAGTTTCTGCACTGCCTAGCTCCATTATTCGTCCTAGGTACAACACCGCAATGCGGTCAGAGATGTATCTCACGACGCCCAAGTCGTGCGAAATAAATACGTAACTCACATTTTCTCGCACCTGTAAATCGACGAGCAAGTTGAGAATATTTGCTTGAACTGAAACGTCGAGCGCAGAAGTTGGTTCGTCGCAAACAATAAGTTGTGGTTTGCCGGCAAATGAACGCGCGATGGCAACACGTTGCTTGAGCCCACCTGAAAGTTGTGTTGGCTTGACGCTGTGCAAGAGGGGGTCAACACTCATGTCGCTGAGCAGTGACTGTGCACGATCGTCGGACACATCCTTCGATGCCCCGGTGAGTTTCTGGACTGCGCGAGAGACGATTCGCGTTACAGAGTGCCGACGGTTGAGTGCTGAATCAGGATTCTGGAAGACGATTTGAACGGCTCCAACTTCGGCAGCGCTGCGGTCTTGCAGCGTCGCTCCGAGGGTTGTTCCATTGAGTGCAACTGTTCCACCTGCATCATTGGCAATGATGCCAAGCAACACACGCGCCAAAGTTGTTTTGCCCGAACCCGACTCACCAACAAGACCTAAAGTTTCGCCAGCCTGCAGGTGAAGTGAAACGTCCGCCAACACTTTGACATCTGTTTTGTCTTGCACAAAAGTTTTTGAAACGTTATGCACATCGAGCAGGTTTGTTTTTGGCTCAATAGACACGGGGGTTGCACGTGTGATTTGATCCACGCCGTCAACTGCGCGAGGAAGATTGAATGCTTGTTCGTGGAAGTAGCAGCGGCTGAAGTGTTTTGATCCAACATCGATGAGCTGCGGAATAGAAGTACGGCATTTATCCTGAGCGATTGTGCATCGATCGACAAACACGCAGCCCGGAAGTGTGGATCCGAGAGCGGGCGGTGTTCCTGCAATGGTGTCGAGTCGGTCTGCTGCCTTGTTTAAGCCACCGCGCGGGATGCATCGCAACAAGCCGACCGTGTACGGGTGGGTTGGCTTAGAAAGAACTGTTTCCGTTAGACCCTCTTCGACCAGCGAGCCTGCGTATAGCACGCCGATTCTGTCGCACATGGTGCGAATGACACCGAGGTTGTGGCTGATAAACAGCACCGAAGTGCCTGTCTCTTTGCGGAGGTCTCGCACGAGATCGAGTACTTCTGCTTCTACTGTTGCGTCAAGTCCGGTTGTGGGCTCGTCCATGACCAAGAGACGCGGATTGGATGCAAGTGCCATGGCGATGACTACGCGTTGGGCCATGCCGCCAGAAAGCTGATGTGGGAAACGACCCATCACTCGAGTTGGGTCGGCAATCTGCACCTTCTTCAGTGCTTCCTCGGTGAGTTGCATTGCTTCGGATTTTGACTTTCCGAGCAATTGAAATACTTCGGCAATTTGATCACCAATTTTGATGGTTGGGTTGAGTGCGCCAACCGGGTTTTGATAGACCATCGAAATTGCATTCGTGCGCAAATCTCTGATTTCATTATCACCAATCGAGGTGATCTCTCTGCCCTCAAAGTGGATGGATCCACCGGTGATGGATCCGTTGCGAGGAAGATAGCGCATGGCGGCGAATGCAGCAGTTGATTTGCCACAACCCGATTCACCCACGAGGCCGTATGCCTCGCCAGGGGCGATGCTGAATGAAACCCCGCGCAGCACCTGGCGATCGATGCCGCGAACGCGGTAGGCAACTTGAAGATCGCGAAGCTCTAACGTTGCTGGTTGGTTGCTCATAACTCGAACGACTCCATGATTCCATCTGCCAACAAATTGATACCGATGGCGAGGGTGGCAATTGCTCCGGCAGGAAACACGGTGGACCACCACAAGTTGTTGAAAATGCCGGAATAATTCTCTGAAACCTGCGAGCCCCAGTTGGGCGAGCCCAACTCCACACCAACGCCGAGGAACGACAGCGTGGCAATTGCGAACACTGCGTAGCCGAGACGAATAGTGAACTCGACGATGATGGGTGGCAACACGTTTGGCAGAATTTCTACAAACAAGATGTGCTGCGTTTTTTCGGTGCGCAGTTTTGCTGCCGCAACATAATCCAATTCGGCCTCGCCAAGCACTGTTGCGCGAACCGTGCGGGCAATGATTGGTGAGAACACGAAACCAATAATCAAGATGGTGACTACTTCGGACGACCCTCCAACCGCGGCAAGTGCGAGCAGTGCGAGAATGAGAACAGGCAGTGCTGAAATTGCGTCCAAGATGCGCATCACGATCAAGTCGAACTTGCCTTTAAAGTAGCCAGTCAATAGCCCGATGGTTGTGCCGACTACCGTGCCAAGAATGGTTGCGCAAAATGCCATCACGATGATTGGGCGCGAGCCAACAACGACGCGCGAGAACACATCGCGCCCGAGAGTGTCGGTGCCGAACCAGTGAGCAGAGCTCGGGCCCATGTCGGTTGCCATGAAGTCGAGTTCCTCTGGCTTAATTGGCACAAGAAACTGGCCAAAGAGTGCTGCAAAGACCCAAATCGAAACCAGCACTGAACCTATGAGGAATGCCGGGTTGCGGCGAAGCAAGGCAAGGCGCTCGCTGCGCATCTTCTTGCGTTCGGCTGCCGCGGCAGTGCGGATGGTGGTGGTGTCTGTGTTCATTCTGCAATGGTCTGTCTGATTCGAGGGTTGAGTAATGCAAACAACACGTCGGCAATCAACTGCATCGTCACAATCACCGAGCCAACAATGAGAACAGCAGATTGCAGCATTGGGTAGTCGCGGTATTGCACAGCTTGCAACAAGAGCGACCCGAAGCCGGGGTAGTTGAACACAATCTCTACGGCAACAAGGCCGCCCACAAGATATGGAACCTGCGAAGCAATGACGGCAATGGTTGGCAACAAAGCATTTCTAAGAACGTGACGATTGATCGTCTGGCGCTTTGACAAACCCTTCAGCACGGCGGTGCGCGAATAGTCCGAATCCATTGCTTCTATAACTCCGGCCCGAGCGATGCGTGAGATATAACCAAACAATACGAGAACGAGTGCCATTGACGGCAAGATCATGTGTCTGATCACTTGAATGATCGATGTGTCCTCGTCTGGGAAGGCAGTCACTGGAAGCCACTCGAGTTTTACGCCAACAACTAAGACGAGCAGCACTGCCCAAACAAACTCTGGAATCACTGCAGCGCTCAAGCCACCAACGGTGATGACGCGATCGACAGTCTTACCTCTGTTGATTGCCGCGATAATGCCTCCAAAAATACTGAGCGGCACAACAATCACGAATGCCATTGCTGCCAAACGAAATGAATATCCGAGAGCGGGAAGAAGCAGTTCGCTGACTGGGCTCTGGTACTGAACGGAATCGCCAAATCGGCCATTCAATGCTTCGCTGAGCCAATTCCAGTACTGGGTATAAATCGGCTTGTCGAGGCCTAACTCCTTCTCGAGCGCAAGGACATTTTCACGTTCCGCCAAGTTGCCCAAAATTCGCTCGGCCGCATTGCCGGGAAGAATGCGGGTCATAAAAAAGATGGCAGTTGTCACGATGAACAGCGTGACGAAGGCAAGCCCAATGCGCTTCAGAACAAATTTCCCCACGCCGAAAGGATAGAGGATTGCCAATGCATTTCGTCAATTGGCAACAGCCAACTTTTTGACAAAATGCAAAATGCCAGCGCACCGAAGTGCGCTGGCATTTTGTTACTGAACTAATTGGATTATTTTGACTAAGCAGTTGCTGCAGCGTCGAACTGACCCATGCCGTTGGTGTAGAAGCCCTTCAGGCCCTTACGAACAGCAGAGGTGCGTACTTCGAAAACTGGAATGATGTAAGCCGAAAGATCCAGGGAGATTTCCTGAATCTTCTTGCTTGCAGCTTTTGCTTTCGCTGGTGTTGTGGCTGTGTTGTACTCATCGATCGCTGCGTCAAGCTTTGCATCCTTGACGTGTGCAGCGTTCCAGTCTCCGTTTGAACGGAATACTCGGGTGAGGTACTCGGCAGGTGCACTACGGTGGCCGAAGTCGGTGATACCGAAGTTGGACTCGAGCCAGAAGTTGCTTTCCTGCTTCTTGGACTCGTTCGCATCCCACGGAGCCGTGTAGTAGCTGTCGGAGATTTTGCCCAAGTTGACGTCGATACCGATTTCGGCAAACGACGACTTGAGGAACGGCGCCAAGAGGTTGATGTCGTCACGGCTGTACGTGGACAAATCAACCTTGAATCCGGTCGAACCTGCTGCTGCCATCAACTTCTTGGCTGCAGCGATGTCCTTCGAGCGCTGCTTTACCGAGGTGTCTTTGGTTGGGAACGGATCCATCACGCTGTCGTTGCCCAATACGCCCTGGCCCTTCAGAACTCCCTTGAGGAATCCTGCGCGGTCGAGAGTAAGTGCTGCGGCCTGACGAATGCGCTTATCGGTGCTGAATGGACCGAAGTCGCAACGAAGGTGGGTCATCAGGTGTCCAGCAGATGCAACGCGAACCAGTTCAATCTTGTTCTTGTTGATCTTGGCTGCGGTAGCGCCTGAAATGCCAGTTGTTGCATCAAGTTTGCCGGTAAGAATCTGTGCGACTGCAGCTTCCTGCGATTCGAACGAGATGGTTACCAACTTGTCAAATTTCGGCTGACGCGACTTGTCCCAGTACTTCGGGTTCTTCTTGAACGTTGCGCGGTCACCCTTGACATAGCTCTCGAGGATGTATGGACCGCAACCGTTCATCTTGGTTTCCCAAGTTGGGCCGCCACTTTCGCCGTTCTTGATGATCAAGAGGCCGTAGCTAGTGCTGCTCACGAGGAAAGGAAACGATCCTACTGCTGAAAGCAACTCGAACTTAACGGTGTTCTTGTCAACCTTCTGAACGCCTTCAGAGTTCAAGATGCCGTTGAATTTTCCGGCTGCGTTTGACTTGTTGGCTGGGTCGAGGTGGCTCTTGAATGTCCAAACCACATCGTCTGCGGATACTGCAGAACCATCGTGGAAGGTGATGCCTTGACGAATCTTGAACGTCCAGACTTTGCCGCCTGCGGAAGCCTTCCAGCTTTCGGCCACTCGTGGTGACATTTCGTTTCGGTTGTTTGACCACGAGAGATATTCGCCGGCATTAGCCAGAATCTGAAGACTTCCTGCGTCATTGGTGGAGAATGGCGTTGGTGCGTTCGCGATCTTTCCAATTGCAACACGCAATACTGATGGTGCTGCGCCTACAACGCTGCTGCCCAAAGCGCCGGTCATTGGAAGTGCTGCACCTGCTGCCACTGCAGCGGCACCTTGCACGAAATGACGACGCGAAACTCCTGCTGTCGCTACTTCTTGGACCATTTCATTTACTTCTGACATGTACTGCCCCCTGTTTGGTAATTGGTACGGAGTACTTTATCCACAACCCGAGGGGGGTTGTCAACTTTCGTTCACACCCTGTTTAACGCTTGTTTAGGTTCAGACCTTGAGCAGGCTGGCGGGGGTGACGGCGAGGGCGGAACTGAGTCGCACAAGGGTGTCGAGTGCTGGAGAGAAATGGCCATTTTCTATGCGGTTAATGGTCTTGCGGTCGACTCCGGCCAATTCGGCAAGACGGGCCTGGCTGAGGTCGTGTTTGGCTCGCAGGGTGAGCAGACGATCGGCTAGCTCGGTACGCATGTTCTGTACATCGCGCTTGAGTGTCGTCTCGCTTGGCTTGGAAACAGACTTTGGGGAGGATTTTGCTTTTGCTCGAGCTGCCGTTGTTGTCATGATCTAAATAGTACTAATTGGAAAGTTGTGATGTGTTACTGAGAACACAAGTCACATCGATCGTGCGCAAGCCGACAATGCGTAGAAATTCGCATAGCGAGAAACTGCAATCAGTTTGGCGGACCAAACTGACGGTCGCCTGCATCGCCAAGACCCGGCACGATAAATGCGTGCTCGTTGAGTCGCTCGTCAACTGATGCGGTCACGATGTGCAAATTCATTCCTGATTTTTCGAGATAGGCAATACCTTCGGGAGCGGCAAGTACGCAAGCGATGGTGAGCGGTTGCGGTGCGCCGCGAGCAGCAAGAATTTTGCAACCATGCTCGAGTGAGCCACCAGTTGCAAGCATTGGGTCGAGCACGATGCAGTGACGGCCGTCGAGACGCGCGGGAAGTTTTGCAACATATTCACTTGGTTCGTGAGTGACTTCATCGCGTTGCACACCGACAACTGCAATGTCGGCATCTGGCAAGAGCTCCATCGCTGCTGGCAACATGCCTAAACCTGCGCGAAGGATTGGAACGAGCACTGGTCGTTGTGCGATTTGAATGCCATCTGTTTCGCACAGCGGGGTCGTGACTCGAACCTTTCGCGTTGGCACCGATCGTGTGGCTTCGGCGATCACGATAAGTGAAAGCCTGCGCATCTCTGCGCGGAAGACTTGGTTGGACGAATTTTGGTCGCGAAGATTGGTGAGGGCTTCGGCTGCGATTGGGTGATCAACAATGGTGACGGTGACGGGCATACCTACCATCTTGGCTGATCGGTAGGGTTTTAACCAATGGAAAGTTCAGTCAGCCCAAGCGAGCCCGAGCAAATGGGGCGAATAGAGATTCGCCTTGCTCGTACGGCTGTGGATTCGGCTTTGATTGCCGAGTTGTTTGACAAGGTCTGGGACGTGAAATCAATGGTTTCCCCAGAGATCATGACTGCAAGCCTGCATAACGGCGGCTATGGAAGTGTCATATATATAGACAGCAAGCCGGTTGGGGCGGCCTTTGCTCTTGTAGGTAGGGCGTTACCTGGATTGATTGGACCAAACCTTCATTCGCATGCAACGGGAGTGTTGCCCGAATTTGTTGGTATGGGAATTGGCGAGACAATCAAGAGGCATCAGTGGGACTGGGCAAAAGAAAATGGTTTTGACAGCATCACATGGACCTTTGATCCACTTGTGCGACGTAACGCGCATTTCAACCTTGTCAAACTGGGTGCGCGAGTGCTTGGTTATCACCAAAACTTTTATGGTGAATTGGACGACGGCATTAACGCTGGCGAGCAGAGCGACCGGGTGTTGGTGCGATGGGACGTAGTAGGGGTTGATGCGCCTCTAGCAAACACATTTGTTGAACCATCAAAGACTGCATTTGTTATTGAGACACCAGCCGACATTGAACAATTACGCAAGACTGATCGGGTGCAGTCTGATGGGTGGAGGGCTCGACAACGAGCAGCGTTTGAATCTGCAGAGTTGAATGGTTTGCAAGTAGTTGGGCTTACTCAGGAATTTTCGTACGTACTTGATAAACGAGTTGAAACAGACGAGGCATTGTGACAATCGAACATATTGAAATTAGGCGAGCGCATATCAATCTCGTTTCGCCATTTCGTACTTCATTTGGGGTGGAAGTCGATCGCGAACTGTTGTATGTGCATGTTGTTGGCAACGACGAAGAGGGTTGGGGTGAGTGCGTGGCAATGGCTGCACCGCTGTACTCGAGTGAATATGTTGATGGCTGCAACGAAGTGATCACGAGGTATTTGTTGCCGATGATTACTCCGACCATGACGGCTCAGGAGTTCGTGGTAGCGGCTTCGAGTATCCGTGGGAATTTCATGGCTAAAGCAGCAGTAGAGACAGCACTTCTCGATTATCAATTGCGCCGCAAAAAGATGTCACTTGCAACGTTTTTGGGAGCAACACAAACCCGAGTTGCATCTGGTGTATCGGTGGGTATCCAGTCAACGACTGAAGAACTCTTGGAAACGGTAAGCGGATATCTCGCGCAAGGGTATGTGCGTATCAAACTCAAAATTGAGCCTGGCCTAGATATTGAGAGAGTGCGTGCCGTGCGCGAAGCATTCGGTGATGCGATGTTGTTGCAGGTGGATGCAAACTCCGCATACACGATTGATGACGCATCGCACCTTGCAAAGCTTGATGAATTCAACTTGCTGTTGATTGAGCAACCGCTACCGGAAGAAGATTTGATTGGCCATGTGGAACTGAGCAAGAAGATTGGAACTCCTATTTGTTTGGATGAGTCGATCACAACTTTTGATGTTGCTCGTGGCGCAATTGATATTGGTGCGTGTTCAATCATCAATATCAAGCCAGGGCGTGTTGGTGGATATTTGGAATCCAAAAAGATTCACGACCTGTGTGTGTCGCGTGGCGTGCCCGTGTGGTGTGGGGGAATGCTGGAAACCGGCATTGGTCGTGCTGCAAACTTGGCACTCGCTGCATTGCCAGGCTTTACGTTGCCGGGTGATACATCGGCTTCGTCAAGATATTTCACACAAGATGTGACCGAACCGTTTGTGTTGCGCGATGGCTACATCGATGTGCCTGATTCGGTCGGGATCGGTGTGCGGCCGATAGTCGATGTTCTTGATGCAATGTCGTCGAAGTCGACGAAGTATCCAGTTATTCGTTAATTCTTTACGGCGTGATTTTTAGAATCACTGCAGCCTCAGGAAGTCCTTTTGACTTTCCAAAACGGGAAGTAAACCACAAATAGATTGAAAACACTTTGTAGGTGAAACCGTATTTGTGCGCAATTGCATCGCGTACTTCTTCTGCGCGGTGGTGCAATACAAGTGATGCCTGACAGTTATAGATGGTTGCACCAGGAGTAATCACTCCTTTGACATTGCAAGATTGAATGGTTGCTCGAGAAGTATGGGCGAGTCGCTTTGCTTTACCCGACGTGCTTTCGATTGTGAAGCCGTACCCATCTTCAAATGGCGCAATCCAAACCGGAGTGGCAACGGGTTGGCCAGATTTGCGGAACGAGACAAACGAAACGTATTTGGCGTTGTCGATCTCGGGATTGTGGGCTTGGAGTGTCATAGCTATTAGCGAACTGTTTCTTAACTACTTTGTCGGGGAGGGGGGACTTGAACCCCCGGCCTCCTGGTCCCAAACCAGGCACGCTACCAACTGCGCCACTCCCCGGACTGCAACAGCCTAGCGAGATGATCTAACGATTGGACGCGAGCGACGTGACTACTTCAAGTAGTCGCTCTACATCGTTTGCAGAGACGTAGCGGGTAACGCCTGCACGAACCACGCCTCCAGATTCGGTGAGACCCAAATGGTCGACGGCTTCCACGGCGTACGAACTTCCAGACCACACTGCAATTCGAGCCTGCGCGAGTGTTTGGGCGACATGATCGGGGTGGTGGCCTTGAATCGTAAACGAAACGGTTGGCACACGACCTTCGAGCGTTGGTCGGCCCCACACTTTGACTCCATCAATGTTTTGCAAACCATTGAGTAACGGAAGAAAAATACCGTTTTCGTAGGACTCAACTTTGTTCATGTCTTCTTCAAGCAAAAAGCGCGCGGCGGCTTCCACCGCTGCAATACCTTCGAAGTTGGGTGTTC
>JBJOEQ010000035.1:0-61642 GCA_046049195.1 Actinomycetota bacterium
AATTGCGACTGACTTAATCACCACGTCAGTCTTTGGTCGGTCTCCTGAGCCTGTCGCAACATTTTGCATTGCTTCGACAACTTCGAGACCCTTCACAACTTGACCAAACAACGAGTATGCAGGTGGAAGACTGCAACCGCTTGGACCACTCACAATGAAGAATTGCGAACCGTTGGTATTTGGTCCGGCGTTGGCCATTGCAAGCGAACCGATTTGGTACTTGCCTGGCTTTGGCAACTCGTCAGCAAACTTGTAGCCAGGGCCACCGCGGCCGCTGCCCTCTGGGTCGCCACCTTGGCACATAAAGCCGTTGATGATGCGGTGAAAAATGACGTCGTTGTAATAACCCTGCTCGGCGAGAAACATAAAGTTGTTGACCGTCTTTGGTGCTGCGATTGGGTCGAGCGCGATCACGATCGTGCCGAGCGTGGTCTCCATCGATGCGGTGTAGCGCTTAGATGAGTCAATGCTCATCTCTGGGGCTTGTGAAAACTTCTTTTGATTTGGTGCCATGGCGCAAAACCCTAGCCCGATAAACGCACAATCGCATATGCTGAAGTCCATGAGTGACGCCCTCGACCTTGACGCAATCGATCAAGACCTCTCCGATGTCGAGACAGCATTACAGCGCCTCGACGCAGGCACATATTTTGTTGATGAAATTACGGGTGCGCCATTGAGCCAAGAAATGCTCAACGCCAACCCAACTGCACGCCGCGCTTAGCGGTCGCGCATTTTTGCGAGCAAGCGCAATATTTCGAGGTACAACCACACGAGTGTGACCATGATGCCGAACGCGGCGAACCACTCCATATGTTTTGGTGCACCTGCTGCTTCTGCTTTGTCGATGAAGTCAAAGTCGAGCGCCAAGTTCATTGCAGCAAGACCAGCAACCAACACGCTGAAGCCAATACTCATTGTGCTCGATCCGGTTGGAATCAAGTTTGCGCCAAAGAAACCCGCAACAAACGAGAACAAATAAAACGCCATCAGGCCGAGTGTTGCGCCCACCACAATGCGACGGAACTTGTCGGTTACACGCAAGATGCCTGTGCGATAGAGCACGAGCATTACTACGAATACGCCGATGGTTGCGCCCACCGCTTGCAACACAATGCCAGGATATTGCAGGTTGAACACTTTGGAAATCGCACCAACTACTGCGCCTTGGGCAATTGCGTAGACGGGCGCGAGGATGCGCGCTGCGGTTGGCTTAAACATGACACCAAATGCACAACCAAGGCCAACGAGCAGCGCAATCATTGCCCAGCTTGGGAATGAAACCGAGCCACCAACGGTAAGTGGTTGCACCGTTGTCCAGCCGTAAGTGGCTGATGCAACGAGCAAGACCATGAGAAACAAGGTTGCCGACATTGCACCGTTTGCCGTCATGGTTTGGCCAGGTGCTTTGGCAGAAATATATGGAGAGACTTGACCATCGGAAATCGGTGGATTCCATGTCGATTTGCCCTCGGCTGAGCCCCAACCGGCTTGGTCGGGGGTGCGCTCAACGGCTTTGGTAAATGCCTTTTCGTTTAACAGTGGGTTTGCCATACCCCGATAGTACGACATTGCTGCAGGATCTCAATGCCAAACAGGTCACATGAAAAACACCAAATCAGGTAAGAGTTTTGCCGTTTTTGAGGTGGTGGGGCTTGACCCTGTCGGTATCGTTACCCCGTTCCCGCCTATAAGGAGTCGTAGTGGCCAAAGACCGTATCGATCGTGACGAAGAAGACTTAGTCCGTCTCTATCTCACCGACATCGGTCAGTACGCCCTCCTCACAAAAGACGACGAAGTTCGTTTGGCAAAGGCCATTGAGACAGGCAAAGAAGCAACTGCCGAGCTCGACAAGAGTGACAAGACGCTCACTCCAAACCGTCGCCGCGAGTTGCGCAAAGATCAGCGCGATGGCACAAAAGCCGAGCGTCAGTTCGTGCAATCCAACTTGCGTCTCGTGGTTTCGATCGCCAAAAAATATCAGGCATCGGGCTTGCCACTGCTCGACTTGATTCAAGAAGGCAACTTGGGTTTGATGCACGCCGTCGAAAAGTTTGACTGGCGCAAGGGTTTCAAATTCTCAACATACGCAACGTGGTGGATCCGTCAGGCCATTACTCGCGGCATTGCAAACACGGGTCGCACCATTCGCCTCCCGGTTCATGCTGGCGACACGCTTGCACGTTTACAAAAGGCACGCTCGCGCCTCGAGCTTAAGTTTGGTCGTCCTGCAACTCTTGCCGAATTGTCAAAAGAAGTCGAGATGCCAGAAGACAAAGTGACAGAAGCATTGCGTTTTGCTGCCGAGCCACTTTCGTTGTCAGAGCCACTGCGCGAAGATGGCGATGCCGAATTGGGCGACGTTGTAGAAGACCGCGCAGCAGAGTCTCCATTTGAAGTTGCTGCAACCGCATTGTTGCCAGAAGAAATCTCGCGACTGCTTGCACCTCTCGATCAGCGCGAGCGCGAAATTCTTGCACTGCGCTTCGGTCTCGACCGCGGCGAGCCACGCACACTCGAAGAAGTTGGCGAAGCATTCAACCTCACACGCGAGCGCATTCGCCAGATCGAAGCACGCGCAATGAGCAAGTTGCGCCACCCGTCGAGCGACACCGGCGCGCGCGACCTTCTCTCGGTCTAAAGCCGTCACTGGTTCACCCGTGCTGTGCACGATCGGTGACCTCATTGAAGATGTTGTTGTCTGGCTCAATAGTGAACTGAATATTGGCAGCGACTCCGACTCGATCATTGTGCGCACCCGTGGTGGAAGCGCAGCCAACGTTGCGATGTTTGGCGCACTGAACGGCACGCCATCTCGATTTATCGGTCAGGTTGGCAACGACAATCTTGGTGAGCAATTGTGCGCATCGCTTCGCGAGACGGGTGTCGATGTGTGCACAGTTGCCGAGGGTCGCACAGGAAGCATCGTTGTGGTTGTTCAACCCAATGGCGAGCGCACGTTTCTCACCGACCGTGGTGTTGCATCAGAACTTTCGGTTTTTGATGTGTCGTATCTCGCTGGTGTTTCAATCGTGCACGTGCCTACGTATTCACTCGCCCTCGAGCCACTTGCTATTACTGCCGATCACTACATACGTGCTGCACGCACGGCTGGTGCACTCATCTCCGTTGACGCATCATCCACCTCGGTATTGCGCGATTATGGCATCGATCGCTATGCAGACTTGATTGCCTCTATTGGGCCAGATGTATTTCTGTGCAACAACGACGAAGCAGTATTGCTCAATATCGATTCTGAGCACCCAATGCCCGGTGTCGAACTCACCGTCATCAAGCGTGGCGCACTGCCAGTCACGGCAATTACTGCTGCAGGTGTTGTTACCGAAGTTGCGACACCACCAGTTGCAAACATTGTCGACACCACTGGCGCAGGCGATGCATTTGCTGCAGGATTTTTGCCCGTCTATGCAACTTCACGCAATATCAAAGATGCCATAACGAATGGCAACCTCATTGCTGCGCGAGTATTGCGCTCACCTGGTGCCACACTGGATGTCAAATGAAACCGACTCCGTCAATTATCAAAGTCAGCGACGAAGTGCGCGATGCACTCGCTTCAAATCGTGCTGTCGTTGCACTTGAGTCGACCATTTTTTCGCACCTCGGTTTGCCGTCGCCGGCTAATGCCCAGGCACTCACCAATTGCATCGCAGCCATTCGCGAAGCCAACGCAGTTCCAGCAATCACTGCCGTCATCGATGGTGTTGCACGCGTTGGCATCAACGAGTCAGAACACGAGCGCATCCTTGGCCCTGCCAAAAAAGTTGGCGAACGCGAGATCGCTCTTGCCGTTGCTCAGCGTTGGTCGGTTGGCGCCACAACGGTTTCTGCATCGCTGTTGCTTGCCAGCCGCGCTGGCATCGGCGTGTTTGCAACTGGTGGCATTGGCGGCGTGCACCGCGACTCACATCTACACGGCGACATCTCAGCCGACTTAGGTGCGCTCGCGGCGCATCCTGTGGTCACGGTGTGTGCAGGTGCAAAATCATTTCTCGATTTGCCACGCACGCTCGAATATCTAGAAACTCTCGGTGTGCCTGTCGTTGGTGTTGGTTGCAACGACTTCCCCGCATTCACGGTGCACTCAAGTGGCTTGCCCATCCCTGCTCGCGTTGAAAACGTTGAAGAGTTGTGTGCATACACGCAAGCCCACTTGGCACTTGGTCGCACGAGCGGCATTCTTGCCTGCGTACCAGTGCCGCTTGCCGACTCGCTCGACAAAAACATGATCGACGCAGTGATCGAGACCGCGCTCAGGGCAACTGCCGACGCAGGCATCGTTGGGCCTGGTGTTACTCCACATGTGTTGGGTGCAATCGCTGCTGCCACGGGTGGCGCAAGTGTGGTTGCCAACTTGTCACTGGCTCGCAACAACGCCTGTGTTGCAGCGCAACTCGCAGTCGCACTCACGCGCTGATTATTGGCGGAGGCGGACGGGAATCGAACCCGCCGAACGAGGATTACTCGTCCCAACCGCTTTGAAGGCGGCGGAGTCCACCAGGCACCCAGACACCTCCGTTTATCACCGTATCTAAACACTTGTAACTAAATCAACGTCACTTGGCGACATCTCGCGTACACATCGTGTCCAAACCGATTCGGTGTATTCGCACCGAACGCACAGTTGGAGGTTGTGATGATTGTTTGTTGGTCTGTCAAAGGTGGAAGTGGCACCACGGTTGTTGCGGCGGCATTGGCGTTGGTTTTGGCCCAGCGTCTCGATATTGGTGCGCGTCTCATCGACATGTCGGGTGATACTCCCTCCGCTCTCGGCATGTCAGAGCCAGCGTCAGAAGGCATTGCCGAATGGTTGAGCGCAACTGACCATCCAGGTGCTGATGCACTCAACAATTTGATGTTGCCGGTCACTGCGCACCTCGGAGTAATTCCTCGCGGCCGCAACATCATCGTGCCATCACAGTTGAACCCAGATCGTTTGCACGATCTCGCACATGCTGTTGCCCAGTCGCCCATGCCAACTGTTGTCGATGCTGGTAGTGGCCTTGCAACAATTCCCATCCTCCTGCACGCCACTCGTTCGCTCTTAATTATTCGTCCGTGTTATCTGGCTCTGCGCCGAGCATCGCTGCTCACCACCCCGCCGCACGGTGTCATCGTTATTGCCGAACCTGGGCGTGCCCTTGGTGTGCACGATGTCGAGTCTGTTGTCGGCGCACCAGTGCTTGCCGAGATTCCATTTGATCCTGCAATTGCTCGTGCAGTTGATGCAGGACTACTCGCAGGTCGAGTGCCAACTCTGCTTGCCAAACACCTTGTCGATGTGTGCTGAGCACTGCAACATCTTGCAATCATGAACACTGCATTTGATCTTCCGCTCGACACTCACACACGTGCACTTGTCGACACTCTGCAACAACACTTGCGCAACGAGCGCGGCGACTTGCTTTCTGCCGCACACATTCATTTGCGCAGTATTGCACCGCTCATGTCGCAGACCACACAACATGCAGTGGCATCGCGAGCGGTGTCGGGCATCTCTGGCCTTGGCGCACTTGATCACTATTTGGCTCGCACCGATGTGCGCGAAGTCATGGTCAACGCCGGAACAGACGTATTTATAGAGGATTCAACTGGCGTGCATTTGGTTGACACCCTGCCCATTGGCGAGGTCGACGCAATCATCGAACGGATCTTGTTGCCACTTGGCAAACGGCTCGACAGGTCTTCTCCCATTGTCGATGCGCGGCTTGCCGACGGCTCTCGGGTGTGTGCTGTCATTGCGCCAATTGCAGTTGACGGATCATGTCTTTCTATCCGCAGATTTTCTGTGCGACCTATTTCGCTCAACGATTTTGGCGGCGATGCAACTGTTGCATTGCTCACCCAACTCGTGCATCGTCATTGCAACGTGCTTGTCACCGGTGCGGCTTCCACCGGCAAGACCACATTGCTCAATGCGTTGTGCGCACATATCCCTGCGCATGAACGCGTCATCACTGTGGAAGACACAGCCGAATTGCAGTTGCAGGCAAGTCATGTCGTGCGGCTCGAGGCCCGACCACCCACCGCAGAGGGCGTTGCAGGAATCTCGATTTCAGAACTCTTGCGCACAGCATTGCGCATGCGACCAGACAGATTTGTGGTTGGAGAGGTACGCGGCGCCGAAGTTGTCGACATGTTGGCGGCAATGAACACAGGTCACCACGGATCATTTGCCACCTGCCACGCCAACTCTGCCGACGATGCACTGCTGCGACTTGAGTCGTTGATGTTGCAGCACTGCGGGCAATGGCCGCGAGAAGCCATTGCTCAACACATTTGTGCGGCGATCGACGTTGTTGTTTCCGTCGGTCGCCATGCAGATGGTTTGCGGTCGGTCATTGAGATCAGCGAAGTGTCAAAAACGCCTGGTGCTCCATGTCGTCCGCTACTCCGCCAAGACATCTGTAGTGGCGTGCACAGCGAACTGCGCATTGGTCAACTCAGTCGCGGGCGCTCATGATCTACGACATTTTTAATGCAAGTTTTGATGATGGTGTTCTGTTCGTCGGCACTGTTTCATTTGCTGGGGCATGTGCGTTACTGATTGCGCCACCACTCACCAAGCTTTGGTCGCGCCGGTGGTTGCGGGTGCGGCTCAGTACAACTTCGAATAAAACCACAGCTATAACATCAGCCATAACATCAGCCACGACAACACCCCCACTGGCCATAACCGATTTCCTCGATGCGATTGCGCGCGATGTGCGTTCAGGGTTTTCGCTCGCATCGTCGTTTGTGCAATGCAGTGATCAACAATCAGATGACAACCATTGGAGTCAACCCGTTGCTCGACAATGTTTGCGTGGCGTCGTGCTTGCCGATGCACTCGTCGAGTGCGCGTTGCCCACGTGGACACCCGAGATTCGTTTTGCAAGTCGCACCTTGGCGGTTGCAAGTGCTGGCGGCGCAGGCGTGGCGCCTGCTCTCGAACACAGCGCATCGGTGTTGCGTGAGCAACAGGCCCTAGTACTCGACCGAGATGTGCAGGCTGCTCAGGCGCAGTTGTCTACCAAAGTGCTCACGTGGTTGCCGATCGCAGTATTTGCATGGATCGCAATCACTGATCCCATTGCTCGAATGTTTCTGCTCAGCACTCCAGTTGGCATGTGTTGTGTTGCTACCGGCATCACGCTCAACGTTTCTGGCCGCAAATGGATGTCGCATGTAGTCGACAACATCTCTGTATGACATTCAGTTTCATCGTCTTAGTTGTTGGGGCAATCGCAATCAGGTTATTTAGGCGACGCAATCGCAACCGGCTGCCTGCCCAACTTGCACGCCAGCTTCCAGAATTTATTGATGCTGTTGTGTTGTTGATGTTTTCTGGCAGCACACCTGCTCAATCACTGATCGCAGCGCACACGTGGCTCGAGCCACCACTGCGCGAGATTGTTGCAGATGTATCCCAACAATTGTTGCGCGGCAATCGGTTGAGTGACTGTGTTACATCATTGCGACAAATCATTGGTAGCCCTGCATTTGCGTTGGTCGACGCATTACTTTCGGCCGACAGAGATGGTCAGTCAATTGCCACCACACTCGATCGTCTTTCCAATGAATCGCGCATGCAACGCAGGCGCCAACTCGATGCCGACATCCGCAGGCTCCCTGTGCGACTCACGTTTCCGCTTGTGTGCTGCATCCTTCCCTCGTTTGTGATGCTCGGTGTTGTGCCGATGATCGCAACCGCACTTGCTCATCTCAATCATTAATGAAAGAAGGATTATGAATCACATCTACGTCTATTTCATGCATCTACTGCATCGTGTTCACTCGGTGCACACAAAACAAGACGAGTTGCACGACGCTGGTCAAGCAACAACCGAATACGCGCTTGTGCTTCTTGGCGCAGCAATCATTGCGCTTTTAGTCGTGGCATGGGCCACCGATGGTGGTGGTGCGGGGCGTATTGGCGAACTCTTCGACAGTGTGATTGGCAATATTTTGGGTCGTGCCGACGCAGTCCAGCCGTAGTCGCTGACATGCGCGCCTGCCAGAGTGACCCCGACTCGGGTCAAGCAACGGTTGAACTCGCGCTTGTCATGCCGCTAATCATCGGGCTATTGCTCATCATTCTCAACGTTGGTCTAGTTGTTCGCGATCAATTGGCGGTGTGGCACGCGGCAGGTGCTGGTGCGCGTGCTGCATCAATTTCACCCAACTCGCCCGACATTGTGCAACAAGCAGTCGAAGACGAAGTTTGGCTGCGACCGTTGCACCTCCAGATTACTCGTGATGAGCAACTCATCACTGTCGATGTGCAATATCCGCGCACGATCAACCTGTGGTTGATCAAGCACTTCGTCCCACCACTGACTTTGTCGGCTTCTGTCACCATGCATGTACAAGATGTTGGGTAGCGTGATGCACATGCAGTTGTCGTCATCAATTATTCGTGATGGCCCACAATCAGTACTTGTCCTTGCGGGTGAAATCGACTTGGCAACAGTGCCAGAATGCTCTGACATGCTCACCAAATTTGTCGATGACCATGCAGGACGCGACATTGCAATTGACTTGTGTCAGGTAACTGCGCTCGACGACACAGGAGTTGGGGTCATCTTGGGTGCAGTTGCTCGTGCCCGCACATCGGGCTCACATCTTGCGCTCGTCATCGACGACCAACACATGCGCGCTCGTTTCGGTCTCTAACACTCCAGGTGGTGGCGCCACTACCACACTGCTGTTTGCTTAATTTTTAGGTTTCTTGCGCGCACCTTTGCGATCGTAAGCACGGTCATGCACTGCTTGTTGCTCTTCGAGTTCAAGTTCTTCGGCCACCAGCATCTTCATGTTTGCAAGTCGCTCGGGCGACACATCGCCTCGTTCTACCGCTGCTTGCACAGCGCAACTCGGTTCGTCTTCATGCTTGCAATCACGAAACTTGCACGACTCAGTCAGCGTAAAAATATCGCTGAATGCTTGCTCGATCCCGTGATTACTCATCCACAAGCTCACCGCACGCAAGCCTGGCGTATCAATGAGCCAACCGCCATTCACCAATCGCACGAGTTCGGCAGCCGTTGTGGTGTGGCGTCCACGCTGGTCGCCTTCGCGCACCGCCCCAGTTGCTTGTCCATCGTGGCCGGAAAGGGCATTGATCAGCGTTGACTTGCCAACGCCGCTGGCTCCCAATAACGCAATTGTTTGCGGCGCACTGGCGACATTCTTTTGGGTGTCGTATATATGCGATATATACGTATAGGCGCGCAAGCCGTCGAGTCCAGCCCCAGTTTTGGCGCTCGCAAAAAGCAGTGGCACGCCAGCAAGTACGGGCTCAACGCGGCGCACCATCAGCGACAATCCGTCGGCATCCATTTCGTCGATTTTGTTAAACACCAAAACTGGTTGTGCGCCACTATCAAAAGCCAACACAAGTTCGCGTTCGATGCGTCGCAAGTTTGGGTCTGGCGTTGCGGCTTGCACTACGAGCACGGTGTCGATATTTGCTGCAACAGTGTGTGACTCTGCGCGCACGGTGTCTGACGATGCACGTCGAGTGAGTGCCGAACTGCGCGACAACACGTGATCAATCTTCTCTAAGTCATCAGAAATAATGACCCAATCGCCAACTGCAACGTCAGCACCGATGTTGCGCACGCGCTCGACGCCATCAACTGCGTCATGCACTCCACTGGTAAGAATTGTGCTCCATCCGCGATCGATTCTGCTCACTCGACCGAGTCTTCGACCGTGTTGCAACGACATCATCGCGTATTTTTTTTCGATCAACTCTGTTGCGAGTCGCTCATTCCATCCAAGCGAAAGAGCATTCGCCGCATCGTCACGAGTGGTGGCATTTGCCAAACCTTCATGTGCGTCATTGGTCATTTCATGACTCACGCTAGCGAAATTAAACCCTTACTGCATTTGGCTTTACGTGGATAGCCTTGACAAGACAGTGCAAAACAACGTAACGATGAAAAGTCATGTCTAAGCCCCTTGTCATAGTCGAGTCCCCCGCCAAGGCCAAAACGATCGCCAAATTTCTTGGTGATGGCTTTGACGTACGCGCTTCTGTCGGCCACATCGCCGACCTTCCGAGCAAGGGTCTATCGGTCGATGTCGATAACGGATTCAAGCCAACCTATGAACTGACCGAGCGCGGCAGCACCATTATTAAGGAACTCAAAAGCGTTCTTAAAACAGCCAGCGCCCTCTATCTTGCAACCGACGAAGACCGCGAGGGCGAAGCAATTGCTGCGCACTTGTTTGAGTATCTCAAGCCAAAAAACATCGAGACCAAGCGCATGGTGTTTCACGAAATCACCAAAGCCGCAATCGACGAAGCTATTGCCAACCCGCGTGACATCGATTACAAACTTGTTGACGCTGCAGAGGCACGCCGCATCCTTGATCGGTTATACGGATATTCGGTATCGCCAATCTTGTGGCGCAAAGTCAACCGCGGTTTATCTGCAGGTCGCGTGCAGAGCCCATCCATTCGTTTGGTGGTCGAGCGCGAACAAGAACGCATGGCTCATATCTCGGCTGCGTACTGGGATCTCGAGGCGGTCACTGCCACCTCACCACAGTTCACTGCCACGCTGCAATCGGTCGATGGAGTGCGCATTGCAACAGGCAAAGATTTCAATGAAAAAGGCATCGCCAAAGAAGCGGTAGTCGTTATTAATGAGGCGCGAGCCCAAGAGCTTTCGGCGGGCTTGCAAGGCGCCA
This sequence comes from Actinomycetota bacterium, assembly GCA_046049195.1. Classification (GTDB taxonomy): domain Bacteria; phylum Actinomycetota; class Acidimicrobiia; order Acidimicrobiales; family Ilumatobacteraceae; genus UBA3006. The sequence goes on from JBJOEQ010000035.1 coordinate 10,703, forward strand.
CGCTCGAGGTGCGCAGTGTGGAAGAAAAGCCATACCGCAAGTCGCCAAAAGCGCCGTTTATGACGAGCACATTGCAACAAGAAGGCGGCAATAAGTTGCGCATCACCGCAAGCGAAGTGATGCGTGTTGCGCAGGGTTTGTATGAAGCCGGTTACATCACGTACATGCGTACCGATGCGGTAACGCTTGGCGCTGAAGCGCTGTACGAAGTGCGCACCGCCATTGCAACTACATATGGTGATGAGTTTTTGTCTGCCACACCGCGCGAATACAAATCAAAAGTCAAGAATGCGCAAGAGGCTCACGAAGCAATTCGTCCGGTGTTGCCGTTGCGCAGTCCAGAAGAACTCGCGCCAGAGTTGCGCGCCAACGAGCTTGCGCTCTATCGATTGATTTGGCAGCGCACACTTGCATCACAAATGAACGACACGTTGGGCACGACGCTCACTGTGCGGTTGGGTGCAATCACGCCAGGCACCAACCCAGCCAACTGCGAATTTTCTGCGAGCGGCACCACCATCACGTTTGCTGGTTATCGCCAGGCTTATCAAGAAGTTGTTGAAGAGTCAGCCGATGATGCCGACGAAAAAGAAGCGTTGTTGCCAGTGCTCAAGGTTGGCGACGGTGTTGAAGTTGAAACCATTAACGCGCTTGGTCACAACACTTCACCGCCATCTCGTTTTACTGAGCCAACGCTCGTCAAGCGACTCGAAGAAGAAGGCATCGGCCGACCTTCGACATACGCATCCATTCTCGGCACGATCATTAACCGCGGCTATGTATGGAAAAAGGGTCAGGCTCTTGTTCCTTCGTGGACAGCGTTTGCTGTGGTGCGTTTGTTGAAGGATCACTTCACCACATTGGTTGATTACAAGTTCACTGCAATTGTTGAAGAAGAACTAGACGAAATTGCTGAAGGCACGCGAGTGCGTGATGCCTGGCTTCACGAGTTCTATTTTGGCAACGGCAAAGAGTTGCCTGGTCTCAAACCACTTGTCGAACACAACATCGAAAACATCGACGCTGCCACGCTTAATGCGTTTCATGTTGGTCCACACCCAGTGAGCGGCGACATGATCGAAGCCCGTCCTGGCAAATTTGGTCCTTATATAAGGTGTGGCGAGCAGACTGCGGGAATTCCCGACAGCATGGCGCCAGACGAACTCACGGTTGCAGTTGCGCTCGAGATTTTGGCGCGACCAAAGTTTGAGGAACCGATTGGCGAAAAAGACGGTCTTCCTGTTTATAAAAAAACTGGCAAGTATGGCCCGTATGTCATGTGGGGCACGCTCGATACTCCTCCACCAAACATGGAAAAAGCAAAGATGGTTTCGCTATTTAAAGACATGACTATCGAGGCGCTCACGATCGATGATGCGCTTCTGTTGTTGTCGCTGCCACGCACTGTTGGCTTCGACCCAGCAGATGGCGAGATCATTACTGCGCAAAACGGTCGCTACGGCCCATACATCAATAAAGGCAAAGAGAGCCGCACGCTCGACACCGAGCAAGAGTTGTTTACGTTCACACTCGAGCAGTCACTGGCCAAGCTTGCAGAGCCGCGTGTGTATGGCCGACGCGGACCAGCAAAGCCACCATTGCGTGAGTTTGGTGTCGACCCAGTGAGCGGCAAACCGGTTGTTGCTAAAGATGGCAAGTTTGGTGTGTACGTCACTGACGGCGAGACAAATGCGAGTCTTACTCGCGGTGACCGTTTGGAATATGTGACGCCAGAGCGCGCATTCGAGTTGTTGGCTGTGCGCCGCGATGCAGACCCATCGCTCAAGCGCAAGAAGTCTGCCAAGCCAGCCAAAAAGGCAGCGGATAAGAAAGTTGCAAAGGCTCCTGCAAAGGCTGCAAAAAAAGTTGCTGCAAAAACTGTAAAGAAGACAGCCAAGAAAGTCGCCAAGAAAGCTGCACAGAAAAAAGCCTCATGACGACCGGCCGCTACATCGCCTTTGAAGGCCTTGAGGGCTGCGGCAAATCAACGCACGTAACGCGTCTTGCCGAAGCAATCGGTGGCGTTGCAACTCGCGAGCCTGGCGGCACTGAAATTGGTGCGTCTCTTCGCACAGCAATGTTGGATGCATCAAACACCATGCTCTCACCACGCGCCGAAGCGCTCATGATGTCGGCGGATCGTGCGCAGCATCTAGACGAACTTGTATTGCCAGCGCTGCGTAGCGGCAAACATGTGGTCAGTGATCGCAGTGCATTTTCGTCGCTCGCCTATCAGGGCTACGGGCGCATGCTCGACATTGATGAGCTGAAGCGTTTCAATAACTGGGCAATTGATGGTCACTGGCCAGACTTAGTGGTGTTCATTGATGTGCCACTTGAGCAATTGCTCGAGCGCTTACAGAAGCGTGAGCTTGATCGCTTCGAGCGCGAAGACCGTGCATTTTTCGAGCGCATTTTCACTGGCTTTCACACCATGGCAGCAGCCGACCCAACTCGTTGGCTCATCGTTGATGGCAGGCCACCAAAAGACGAACTCGCTGCAACCATTCTCACTCGGGTTTGCGAACGACTTCAGATCACATTGTCATGAGTGCGGCGTCAACTGCCACAGCGAGTGTTTGGCAGACAGTCGTTGGTCAGTCGCATGCAGTGCAGCAGTTGCAACAACTTGCAACTCAGTCGGTGCATGCCTATCTATTTGTAGGACCAGAGGGTTGCGGCAAAGAAGAGGCCGCGCGCGCGTTTTCTACCGTGCTCATTACGGATTCAGATGACCCGACAACTCGTGAAGCAAAACTGATTGCGCGTGGCGCTTACTCCGACGTGAATGAGGTGTTGCGTGAGGGTGCTGCGGTCGACAAAGACGAAGCCGACAACATTGTGCGTCTGTCTTCAACAACACCCACCGAAAGCAAAGTCAAGATTGTGATCATTCACGAGTTGCATCTCATGCGTGACTCGGCTGCTGTTCGCTTGTTGAAGACGATTGAAGAACCACCAGAGCGCATGATTTTTATACTTCTTGCCGACCAACTCGTGCCGGCACTTGCAACTATCAATTCGCGTTGTGTCGTTGTCAATTTTGTGCGCCCAGACGACGCGCAAATTGCCGAAGCGCTTGTGGCAGAAGGTATTAAGCCCGATCTTGCAGCATCGGTGTCTCGCGCGGCAGCGGGCAATCTTGGTCGAGCACGTCATCTTGCCACCGACAAGTTTTTGGCTAAGCGCCAAGAAGCTTTTGCATCGATACCGCCTCGCCTCGATGGCACTGGTGCGCAGGTTGCTGCGCTTGTTGATGAGTTGTTCGAACACATTGATGAAGCAGCAGCGCCGTTGCTGAAAGCTCAAGTAGACGAATTATCTACTCTCGAAGAGCGTGTCGCACTTACGGGCGAGCGCGGAAGCGGACGCAAGGCATTGCAAGACCGCCACAAGCGACAATTGCGCAAATTTAAGACCGATGAGTTGCGAAGCGGTCTTGCAACTATTGCTGGCGTGTATCACGCACTTATCGTCACGCAACCCACTCCGTCAAATTCCGATGTCTACATTCAAGCAATCGAACGAATCCACAAAGCAATGGGTGCACTCGGACTCAATGTCAATGAAGCCTTAGCACTGCAAGCACTGTTCTTGCAATGTCCTTCGCTCATGCCAATGCCACAAGTTGCGCCAGTAAACTGACGAGTTAATTAGCTAAATACCCGCCCAGGTAGCTCAGGGGTAGAGCAACGCACTCGTAATGCGTAGGTCGTGAGTTCGATTCTCATCTTGGGCTCCAGTATTGAGATCAGAATTGCCACATTCCGCGATCTATCTTGGTTATCTAAAGTATTCTGAATTCTTACAAAGTCAATGGGCTTTGCATTTTCAACCTAGGGATCTTCTGCATTGACAACTGAACACACACTCCACTCCAAAATTCAACCAGAGATACAATTTCTGCGTGCTTTTGCCGTCTCACTCGTAATTCTGTCACATTCCAAATTTTCCATGTGGTCGGGTGGATTCGTTGGCGTCGACATGTTCTTTGTGGTTTCAGGGTATGTGATTGGTCTTTCCCTGATACATGAACGACAACAATCAAACTCCAATTCACTCAAGCGGTTCTTTCAACGCCGTTTTTTTAGAATATTTCCACCACTGGTGGCCACCATCGTTGGTTCATGCGTTTACGCATATTTAATTCTGCCGCTTGATCGCGTGCAGGACTACTTCATTCAGCAAGCTCGAGCGGCACTATTTAGTTATGCAAACTTTTTTTTCATCTTTCACAAAATGGACTACTTTCTTCAGGAAGCCAACTCAACATTTTTCTTGCACACTTGGTCACTTGGCATTGAAGAACAGTTCTATATTCTTGTTCCCATCTTGATTGCCATTATCAGTATTAAATATCAGTCGAATGTGTCAAGCCATCATTTCCGTATCTGGAGAAATGTATTTCGAACTATTGCTCTCATATCAGCAATTTCTGCATTGGTAATTCATTTAAACGTTTTCACATTCTCAACTCCAGAATTCAGTCAGCTAGTTCTCTTTTACTCGCCCCTCACTCGGTCGTGGGAGTTTTTTGTTGGCATGTTAATTGCGCTTCACTTGACTACCCAAACACCAACCAGATCGCTACATTTGCAAAGCAAATTCGGTAGCCGAAGCGCTTTAGGAACGTCAATAGCTCTCTTGATTATTTCACTCGTTGGATATCAGCAAGGAATGTTGTCGCAATTTAGCGCAAGTTCACTGACTGCATTGGCAACTGGATTATTTATTTTAATACGAAACGAATTCAATTTCGCCGACAACCGTATAATCCGTCATCGCGTAATTCAAACAATTGGCAATGCGTCGTATTCAATTTACCTATGGCACTGGATTGGCGTCTCAATTGCTGCGGATATTTTTCATCCGGCTCGACCAATGAATACTTCACTCCTCATCGCCCTCTCATTGATTCCCGCATTCTTGTCATACAGACTCATTGAAATACCATTTCGCAAAATTCGATTTCTACCAACTCGTCCCAAGATAATCATTGGTATTTCTCTTGTGCTCACTCCTGTCATGTGTCTCACCTTTTTACGAAGCACTATGCTCTCTGCGCGTGAAGAGTACGGAAACGTATATCCTTCTACCGTTCTTGAAGGGTGCGATTTCTGGGGTGAGTTATGCATAGTCGGACCCAATGACGCTTCAAAAAGAATACTGGTCTATGGTGACTCACATGCATACCAGTTGATACCAATGATCAAGGATTACGCAGAAGTTCATAATTTTGAACTGACGACGTGTGTGATGGTTTGCAAGGATGAGAAGCTTTCTCAAATCGGAGACAATTCGTTTTCTGAAAACCGCTTTGATTTAGTCATTACGTCAATCAAAACAATTAGTGGTACGGCTTCGCGAGATGATCGTAAAACGTTTGCTTCTTATTTTAATTCGTATACAAAAGCAGCGAATTCTCGTCACCTAGTCGTACTTGACAACCCATTTTTTGCCAATCAAGTTTCGCCGCGCCGAATTAAACACCCAGTGCTAGAGCCACTTGACCGAATAGCGCAAACAGAGATGCGCGCTCCGTACCTCACTGATTTACTTTCAGACTCAGACGCTAAGACGATCTTTTTTGATCCATTTGATTCGTTGTGTAACGAGGAAATTTGCTTCACTGAGTTTGACGGAAAAGCCCTTTACCTTGACAACAATCATTATTCGATGGCGGGTAGCAAACTCATTCAACCAAATCTCTATAAGACCCTTGATTCGCTTCTCAGGAATTAACTCTCTTTAAATCAACACCTCACCGGATTGCACGAATCGAACTGCGGCTTCGAGCTCGGGCGATAAAAAGCGGTCGGGCCCAGGGCCCGCAACTGTTTTACGCAAACGGTCGCGCACAGCGCCCGTAACTTTTGATGGCTTGAGCGGCGCACGTAAATCAAGCGCACGTGCAGCAGAGAGCAACTCGATTGCTCCTATCCGCTGCATGTTGAGCACCGACAATCGCAGTTTGCGCGCTGCGTTCCAACCCATTGACACGTGATCTTCTTGCATCGCCGAACTTGGAATCGAGTCTGCGCTTGCTGGAACGGCATTGCGCTTATTCTCCGACACCAATGCTGCCTGTGTGTATTGCGCGATCATGAGACCAGAGTCAACACCCGGGTCGTCTGCCAAAAATGGAGGCAGACCGTTTGATCGTGCCTTGTCAAGCATGCGGTCTGTGCGGCGCTCCGACATCGAGCCCAAGTCGGCTAGCACAATTGCCAAAAAGTCGAGCACATAAGCAACTGGCGCTCCATGAAAGTTGCCGTTTGAGCTCACTCTGCCGTCGGGCAGCACCACAGGGTTATCAATCGTTGCCGCAAGTTCGCGCGTGGCAACAAGCGTTGCATGAGTAATCGTGTCTCGCACTGCGCCAGTTACTTGCGGCGCACAGCGCAATGAATATGCATCTTGTACCTGGTCGTCGTTTAGGACGTGTGAGGCAACAATTGGAGATTCCTTTAATGCATTCATCATGTTTGCAGCACTGAGCGCTTGCCCCGGGTGTGGGCGCAGAGGCTCGTGCAACTCAGGCATGAAAACCGCGTCAGTACCGAGCAACGCCTCGACGCTCATTGCGGCAATCACATCAATCGAATCGCAGATCACTTCCATGTCGGCAATAGCCAGGATCAACATGCCGAGCATGCCGTCGGTGCCGTTGATGAGAGCAAGACCTTCTTTTTCTTGTAACTCAACTGCCGTAATTCCAGCAGCCTTGAGCAACTCTGGCACTGGTCGTTGCACGTCGTCTGCACCAACAGCCTCACCCTCGCCCATTAATACGAGTGCGCAATGTGCAAGTGGCGCTAAATCACCACTGCAACCAAGCGAACCAAACTCGCGCACAACTGGAGTGATGCCGGCATTCAACAATGCAGCCATTGTTTGGGCAATCACTGGCCGCACACCGGTGCGACCAGATGCAAGCGTCTTGAGTCGCAGCGTGATGAGAGCACGCACCACCTCGCGCTCAACTGGTGCGCCAACGCCAGCGGCGTGCGAACGTATTAATGACCGTTGCAATTGCGCACGCTGCTCGACCGATACATATTTATTTGCAAGCGCACCGAAACCCGTGGATACCCCATACACCGGGCTCGACGACGCAACAAGTGCATCAATATGACTACGCGAAGCGGCCATTGCTGCAACCGCACTATCGCTCAAGCGAACAGTTGCGCCATCGCGGGCAACGGCAAGTACATCTGCCATTGTCATGCCCCGCTCATTGATAACAACTTCAGCCACTTGAGCCCCCTTGGACGGATAGAAATCTACCGTAGAACAAGCAATGGTGCAGTCGGATCACGTGGCTACGATTGAACCCATGATCGCAGTCGTATGGCACTTTTGGTTGGGCTTGGTTCTTTTAATCGCTGGCGTAGGGGCCGTCGTCAACGTGATCGTCGGCTATGTCACCAAGGTTTCAGCACTCAAATACCCAAACCGTCGCCAACGCAACGCTCAAAAGTAGAGCGGCCGGGCTAATGCCTGCAGCCCTGAAGGATTTTCACACTCATCCGCTCGTCGCAGAATTGCTGACCAAGTGCACATTTGCGCCTAGCACCTTAAGCATTCATTGTGCAGTTTCTGGTGGCGCTGATTCGGTAGCACTGCTTGTGTTGGCGGCGGCACACAGCACCGACGTAACCGCATGGCATGTGGATCATGGTTTGCGAGATGGGTCTGCTAACGAAGCACAGATCGTGCATGACATCGCAATCACACTTGGTGCAAAGTTCGAATCGCGCACCGTTGTAGTTGAAGCAGGTAGCAACTTGGAAGCGCGTGCGCGTGAAGCACGCTTTGCAGTGTTACCCACAGATGTAACGACAGGTCATACTGCCGACGACCAAGCAGAAACTGTGCTTGTCAACTTGTTGCGCGGTGCAGGCATGCGCGGATTGTCTGGCATGCAAGGCGGCCCAATGCATCCAATCTTGCAATTGCGCCGCAGCGAAACCGTTGCGTTATGCGAGGCACTTGGTGTCTCAGTGTTTCACGACCCAAGCAATGACGACGAGAGGTTTCAACGCAACCGCATTAGGCACGAGGTGCTGCCCCTCTTGCAGTCGATCTCACAACGAGACGTGGTGTCGGTGATTGCACGACAAGCCGAACTTATGCGCGACGATGACGCATTGTTGGATGAACTCGCGAGTGCGATCGACCCAACCGACGCCAAAGCAATTTCAGCAGCACCCCAGGCACTTGCCCGCCGAGCATTGCGCATGTGGCTTGCTCATCCGTACCCACCAGACTTGGCAACCGTCGAACGTGTGCTCTGCGTGGCACGAGGAGAAACGCCTGGGTGCGATATTGGTGGTGGCCGTCAGGTCAAACGCAGCCAACAACGCCTCAAAATTATTGCTCTTTTCTAAACATCACCCATTTTCAATGGTGTATCGTCTCGCGGTGATGTTGAATATCGCGCACGTGCGCCAGAGTCGGAGTTAGCAAATGCCACCAAAATTACGAGGAAAGTGGGCGCTCGGGATCACCCCGCGCAATCTCACATGGATCATTAAAGACAAGGTCGCCATTTGTGAACGGCCTGGTGGATACGGCGTCAATCACCGTCGAGTTCGCCGACAAGAAGAGATCATCTGGTTGCGTGAAAACGATTTTGGTTGTGTCATCTCAATCATCGGCGCACCTCACAACCTGCACAATTATGACGAGCTCAACCTCACTTACCGACATAGACCACTAATCAATAGTGACGAACTCGACCCATGGTTGCGCGTGTTTTACAACGATATTCGCGAGCTCATTGATGGCGGCACGAAGATTATGATCCATTGCGAAGAAGTCAGTGACAAGCTTGTTGGGCTCATGGGCGGATACATCAGATGGTCTGGTCTTGTTGACGACACGTCACAAGCCATCATTCTCACCGAGCGCATTGGCGGCCGACAACTGGATTCCGAATCACGCGAATTGATTTTGCGGGTTCACGAACTTCGTTAAAGACTGCGCTGCACTGTCATGCGCGCTGTTGTCGTTGGAGCAGGAATTGCCGGGCTTATGGCTGCGCATTCACTTTCAAAAAGTGGTCACGATGTAGTCGTTGTCGACAAAGGTCGTTCGCCTGGCGGACGAATAGCAACCAGGCGCATCGACGATGCAACGCTCGATCACGGCGCCCAGTTTTTTACCGTACGAGATTCTCTTTTTGAATCACATGTTTCAGAGTGGATTGCATCTGGTGTAGTCACCGAGTGGTGTCGAGGTTTCGACACCTCTACTCAAAACAACGATGGCTACCCGCGGTACCGCGGTGTGCATGGCATGACCGATATAGCCAAACATCTCGCACAAGGGCTGGATGTGCGATGCAACACGCTTGCATTTTCAATTGCTCGTGGCGCAACGAGCAAGTGGCAACTCAAAATCGACGATGGTTCTGTGCTCGATGCCGATGCCATCATCGTGACGTGCCCCTTGCCGCAGGCATATGCATTGCTGGTCACTGCCGACATCGAACTGCCTGAGTCAATGCTGCGCACCGAATACGACCGCACGATTTGCTTGCTCGCAGTTCTCAATCAATCATCTGCAGTTGCCAAACCAGGTGGATTGCAGAACCCCGATGAGACATTTTCATTTATCGCCGACAATGCAATCAAGGGCATCTCGTCTGCCGTCGCACTCACCATGCACGCAAACCCGCAGTTCAGTCTTGAGCACTGGGATACCAGCACCGACGATGTGCAACACCTGTTGCTTGAGCGTGCTATTCCGTGGATTGGTGATGCAACTGTAATTACTAGTCAGATAAAAAAATGGCGCTTAGCAACACCGCTCACTATTTGGCCCGAGCGTTACTGGACCAACGACATGATCGTGCTTGCAGGCGATGCATTTGGCGGACCAAAGATTGAGGGTGCTGCGCTATCTGGCTTATCTGCAGCAAATTATTTAGCGAATAATTGATGCGAGCAGCGCTGCTGGCGCTGCTCGCAGCGCATCAGTTGCAACACCTTGTGGCATGAGATTGCATTCTGCTTCTGCCATGAAGACATAGTTTTTTGCACTCTCGATCGCACTCTGAATACCCGAATGTGTGCGAACGATAACTAGTGCCCTCTCACGTTCGGATTGCGATAGTGGCTTGCCAAGAAAACTGCGAAGTTCATCGGTGTCGCTCGATTGTTGTGCAAGTGTCAACAAAACCGGCAACGTGTACACGCCTTCTTCCATGTCGTGTCCAGCACGCTTGCCAAGTTCGGCATCAGTAGCGATCACATCCAGAATGTCATCAACAATCTGAAACACCATCCCGAAAGACGTGCCATAGTTTGTGAGCGCATCAACAACAGTTGCGTCGTGGCCAGCCACGAGTGCACCGATGCGCGCCGATGTTGCAAACAACGAAGCGGTTTTACCCTCGATACTCACAAGATATGACGGCACTGTACGTGCCACCGAATACGTGTGCTGCAATTCTTCAATCTGACCTTCACACAACTGTGCAATTGTGCGCGCCAACAACCCCGCAATTTCGTTACCTAATGATGCAGCGATGCCCGATGCGCGTGCCAATAAAAAATCCCCGGCGACGATTGCTTGCAGGTTGCCCCACTTGGCATTAACGGTGTCAACACCTCTGCGCATTGTCGACTCGTCCATCACATCGTCGTGGTACAGCGACCCAAGATGCACGAGTTCGCACGCGATTGCGCCTTGAATTACATCGTCTGGCACAATGCCACTGCCACCCACTTGTGCTGCAGCAATAGTCATCACCGGTCGCAGCCGTTTTCCGCCAGCAACGATCAAGTGCGACGCAAGTTCGGTCAAATATGCATCCCTGGTGCGCACCGCGGCTAGCAATGCGGCCTCTACTCGTTCACGGTCGCCATCCATGGTGGGCAGGGCAAGAAGGGGCGAGGCAAGTGCCATGCCACAAGGCTACGCAGGGTCGCTTGTGAAATGGCGAACGTGGCGCCCACTGTCACAGCATGATGAGAGCACACTTCGCAGATACACTTCACCACAAGTTCACAAGTTTCATCTAGACGTGAAAAGGCGGTCTATTCAGTGTTCGAACGCTTTACCGACAGGGCCCGCAGGGTCGTAGTGCTGGCTCAAGAAGAAGCCCGCTTGCTCAATCATTCGTACATCGGCACAGAGCACATCTTGCTCGGCCTCATTCATGAAGGCGAAGGCGTCGCAGCCAAAGCTCTCGAGTCACTCAACATTTCGCTTGAGGCAGTGCGTGCACAAGTTGAAGAGATCATCGGTCAAGGTGGTTCATCGCCATCCGGTCACATCCCATTTACACCTCGCGCCAAAAAGGTGCTCGAGTTGTCATTGCGCGAAGCATTGCAGTTGGGTCACAACTACATCGGCACTGAGCACATCTTGCTCGGCCTCATTCGCGAGGGCGAAGGAGTTGCAGCACAAGTGCTCGTCAAGCTGGGTGCCGACCTGAGTCGCGTTCGTCAACAAGTCATCCAATTGTTGTCCGGTTACCAGGGCCCTGCAGGCAAAGGCGAAGGCCAACCTGCTGGCACCAAGGAAGAGCCACAAGAAAAAGGTGGCAGTCAGATTCTTGATCAGTTTGGTCGCAACCTGACGCAACTCGCGCGCGACAACAAACTTGATCCTGTTATTGGTCGTCAAAAAGAAATGGAGCGCGTGATGCAGATTTTGTCGCGCCGCACCAAAAATAACCCTGTGCTCATCGGCGAACCTGGTGTTGGCAAGACAGCAATCATTGAAGGCCTTGCTCAAAAGATCGTGCGCAACGACGTGCCCGAGACTCTCACTGGCAAACAGCTCTACACACTCGACCTCGGTGCACTTGTTGCAGGCAGTCGCTATCGCGGAGACTTTGAAGAGCGTTTGAAGAAAGTGCTCAAAGAAATCAAAACTCGCGGCGACATCATCTTGTTCATCGACGAGATTCACACGCTTGTTGGTGCAGGTGCGGCAGAAGGCGCCATTGATGCAGCATCGATCCTCAAGCCGATGCTTGCACGCGGCGAATTGCAAACCATCGGTGCAACAACACTTGACGAATTTCGCAAGCACTTCGAAAAAGATGCGGCACTCGAGCGTCGCTTTCAGCCAGTCAAAGTGGAAGAGCCCGAAGTTTCTCACACCATCGAGATCTTGAAGGGCTTGCGCGACAAATACGAAGCGCACCACCGTGTCACAATCACCGATCAAGCACTTGTGGCTGCAGCCAACTTGTCAGACCGTTACATCGCCGACCGTTTTCTGCCAGACAAGGCAATCGACCTCATTGACGAAGCCGGCAGCCGTTTGCGCATCAAGCGCATGGCCACGCCTCCCGACTTGAAGGAAATTGAAGCCAAGATCAACGACGTGCAAGAAGCAAAAAAGAAGGCCGTTGAAGAACAGCGCTTCGAAGAAGCCGGTCGTTTGCGCGATCAAGAGCGTGCATTGCTCGAAGAGCGTCTCGAAAAAGAGACCGCTGTAAAAGCAAGCGGCATCGACTTATTTGATGAAGTGGACGAAGAAGCAATTGCCGAAGTGTTGAGCATGTGGACAGGCATTCCTGTATACAAACTCACCGAAGCAGAAACGGCCAAGTTGCTCAACATGGAAGCCGAGTTACACAAGCGAATCATTTCGCAAAACGATGCAATCAAGGCCGTCAGTCAAAGCATTCGTCGCACACGCGCGGGCCTCAAAGACCCAAAACGTCCAAGCGGTTCGTTCATCTTCCTCGGCCCAACCGGCGTGGGCAAGACCGAGCTCGCAAAAACACTTGCCAACTTCTTGTTTGGTGATGATGATGCGCTGATTGCTCTCGATATGAGCGAATACATGGAGAAGCACACCGTCAGCCGCTTGGTTGGCTCGCCTCCTGGATACGTGGGCTACGAAGAAGGCGGTCAACTTACCGAGGCCGTGCGTCGCAAGCCGTTTTCGGTTGTGCTGTTTGACGAAATTGAAAAGGCTCACCCAGACGTGTTCAACACACTTCTGCAGATTCTTGAAGAAGGTCGACTCACCGACGCACAGGGTCGCAGCACCGACTTCCGCAACACCGTGTTGATCATGACATCCAACTTGGGTACTCAAGATTTGCGCAAGGCCAACGTTGGCTTCGGCAAAAACGACGAGGCACTGTCATACCAGCGCATGCGCGACAAGGTCAACGAAGCACTCAAGGGTCACTTCCGACCAGAGTTCCTCAACCGCATTGACGAAGTCATCGTGTTCCACGAACTTGGCATGGAAGAAGTTGTGCAGATGGTCGACTTGATGAGCAAGCGCGTCATTACACAACTTGAAGGTCTTGGTCTTGGACTCGAACTCACGCAGTCGGCTAAAGAATTGTTGGCCAAGCGTGGATACGACCCACAGTTGGGTGCTCGCCCACTACGTCGTGCATTGCAACGTTTGATCGAAGACCCGATGTCGGAAAAACTCTTGAATAAAGAGTTCACCGCGGGCGAGATCATTGTTGTCGACACCGAAGAAGATCCAGAGAATGCTGGTGAGCGTCGCATGACGTTTAAGGCAGTCGAGGGTTTTAAATCGCCAGCGGCAATTGAACTTGCTGGCGCCGGTGACGGCACTACTGCAACACCTGAGTGAACCCGTTGGTGTGTAAAATATCTGCTCGCTCTGTAATCGTTCGTGCGCTTGTTGCCGTTGCAACGTGTGCATTGTTGACGGGCTGCCGTGTTGATTCAGTTGTCACTCTCGATGTTGAGCCAAATGGCAGCGGCACACTTGCCATTGTCACCACTGCCGATGCCGAAGTAGTTGCCAAGTACCCAAACCTTGCATCCGAACTGAGCTTTGAAGATGCCAAGGCCGCAGGTTGGTCGGTCTCTGATGTTGCAACAACACCCGAGGGTGCGCTGCAGGTGCGAGTCGCACACAGTTTTGTGAATCCCGAAGAAGCAACAGCCTTGCTTGGGCAATTGAGCAGCGAATTTGGGCCATTCAAAGGTGTTGCACTCACCCGCACCGGCAAAGACACCGACTCGACATGGAATCTTGTCGGTCAATTGCAAGTTAATGATGGATTAAACGCATTTGCCGACCCACAACTGCTTACCACTATTGGTGCAACACCATTTCAGGCAACACTGGCCAACTCTGGCCTCGACATCGGCCAAGCGGTTGGTGTGACATTCAATCTGAAGTTGCCTGGAGAAGTTGAAGCAACGACAGGCATCTCGAAGTTTGGAACGTTGCAATGGACTGTTGCATTCGACGGCAGCACACAAGATTTGGCAACGACCACGCAAAATACGGCTGTCGCCGCCACGATCGCGCGCATCTTCTCGCCTCTCTTGCGCTGGATGCTGATCTTGTGGATCGGCGGCATGGCATGTTTTTCGGCATTCGTCGCTTTCTGGCGCTTCAGGCGACACAGGCGCACACCTACTCTGTAGCGTTGGCGCATGGCTCGACTGCGCACGGTGTACAACTGCGGTGATTGTGGTGCGATGCATTACAAGTGGGCAGGCAAATGTGACTCGTGCGGTGCATGGAACACACTCGTTGAAGATGTTGAAGATCCAAACTCGCACACCACTCTTGCTGCTGGTATGGCACTCATTCCGCCGGGCGAAGCACAGCCGATTGGCAAGCTCGATGCATCAGTTGGCCAACCATTATCTACCGGCATTTCCGAACTCGATCGTGTACTCGACGGCGGCTTAGTACCTGGCTCTGTCACATTGCTTGGTGGCGAGCCCGGCATTGGCAAGTCAACGTTGTTGTTACAACTCCTTGCATCGTGGCCCACGCGCTCGCTCTATGTAACCGCTGAAGAAAGTGCGCAACAAGTGCGCCTGCGTGCCGAACGCTTGCATGCTGTGCGCGACAATTTGTGGCTTGTCTCAGAACCATCACTCACCAACATTGTTGCTGCACTCGACAAAGTAAAACCAGAGTTGCTTGTGATTGACAGCATCCAGGCCGTTGCCGACCCAGCACTTGGTTCTGCACCAGGTTCGGTTGTGCAAGTGCGTGGGTGTGCACACCGCCTTGTGCAAGAAGCAAAGCGCCGCAATATTCCAACAATCTTGGTTGGCCATGTCACCAAAGATGGTGGGCTTGCCGGGCCGCGTGTGCTCGAACATGTTGTCGACACTGTGCTTTCTTTTGAAGGCGAACGACACCACGCACTGCGCATATTGCGCGCAGTCAAACATCGTTTTGGTTCCACCAACGAACTCGGATTGTTTGAGATGACCGAACTTGGTCTTGTTGGTGTGCCCGATGCAAGCCAAATGTTTTTAGCCGATCGTCGCCCTGGCACACCGGGCTCGGTCGTTGTGCCCACACTTGAAGGGCAGCGCCCACTGCTTGTGGAAGTGCAAGCACTCACCAATGCAATGAGCGGAAACGTTCCTCCACGACGCAGCGCGCAGGGCCTCGACCCAGGCCGCCTTGCCATGTTGCTTGCAGTGCTCGAACGCCGCGCAGGTATCAGTCTTTCGCAACACGAAGTATTTGCTTCGGTCGTTGGTGGGGTGCGCTTGAGCGAACCAGGCAGCGACTTGGGTTTATGCATTGCACTTGTCTCTGCCGTCACCAACAAACCAGCACCAAGTGACTTGGTTGTGTGCGGCGAAATTGGCCTTGGTGGCGAGATCCGCCACGTTGGTCACATGTCGCGTCGACTCACCGAAGCCGCACGCCTTGGCTTTACGCGAGCAATCGTGCCCACACACAGCCAATCTGGCGCTGCCAATAAGGCTCCTGCTGGGCTCACCGTACAAACAGCATCAACGCTGTCAGAAGCACTCGATCTCGCCCAACTCAGCCTAAAAAAATAATTGCAGTATTGTCAGCACGATGTCGATCGAGCCTGACAACAAAGACTGGACATGGGTACTCGATCAGCCGTGCCCCGACTGTGCTTATGACGCGTCACGCGTCGTACCTCGCGACATCGGTTTGACCATTCGCGAGATTGCTTCGCAGTGGGATGCAGTGCTCGTGCACCCGCAGTGCGTGATCCGCCCCCGACCCAACATTTGGTCGGCCCTCGAATATGGCTGCCACGTACGCGATGTGTTTCGGCTTTTCGATAAACGCCTCGTCATGATGCTCACGCTCGACAACCCAACGTTTGCCAATTGGGACCAAGACAAAACTGCCGTGGATGACCGCTATGACTTGCAAGACCCAGTGGTCGTGCGCCGCGAGATCGTATTTGCTGGCGACCAGCTGGCCGACCGCTTTGATTCGGTCGCAGACGCCGAATGGGGCCGTAAGGGCCTGCGCAGCGACGGCGCGACCTTTACCATCGACACCTTTGGGCGCTACCTGCTGCACGATCCAATACATCATTTATGGGATGTAGCGCACTAAACGACTACCTCGCGTACACATCGCGAGTATGCCTACACCTACAAAGCAATTCGACAACATGACAACCGTTAAACCTTCCCCCACATTCAAAGGCGAAGATGGCCTCAAGCGCTGTTTTTGGTGCGCATCCGATCCGATCTATGTCGACTATCACGACAACGAATGGGGTCGCCCCGTTACTGATGACAACAAGTTGTATGAAAAGTTGTGCCTCGAGGGTTTTCAGGCTGGCTTGTCGTGGATCACGATCTTGCGCAAGCGCGAAGCATTCCGTGCCGCATTCAAAGACTTTGATCCGATCAAGGTTGCGAGATTCAATGACAAAAACATCGAACGCCTGATGAACAACGAAGGCATTGTGCGCAACCGAGCAAAAATTGAAGCAACGATTGGGAATGCCAAAGCAACGCTCAGAGTGCAACAAGAAGTTGGTTCGCTCTCCAAATTGATTTGGTCGTTCGCACCTATCAAACCGGGCAAGGCTCCTAAAACATTTGGTGACTTGCCTGCTTCAACACCAGAATCGCACGCACTCTCAAAAGAACTACTGAAGCGTGGCTTTAAGTTTGTTGGCCCGACAACGATGTACGCAGCAATGCAGTCGCTTGGTTTGGTCAACGATCACTTTGCAAACTGCCACGCCCGCCACACCGCCTGACAAATAAAAGTCAGTGCGCGTTAAAGCGTAAAGCGATACACATTGGTGTCGCGCTGTACGAAACCTAAGCGCTGATACAGACGGTTGGCTGCTTCTCGAGATGGACGAGAAGTTAAGTCAACCGTCGTTGCACCGCGCTTTCGCGACTCATTAATGGCAAAGGTATTCAGTGCTTCGCCAACACCTGCGCCACGAGCAGAACCGTCCACCACCACGTCTTCAATCCACGCGCGTAATCCGGTTGGAATCTGAAATAGCGCGAGCGTGAGCGAGCCAACAATGTGGCCATCAAGTTTGGCAAGCAGCAAAAAAGTTGAGTCACTGGAGACGATCTTTTGCAATTGCTCTCGGGTTGGCGGTGGATTCGAAGACGACAATTGAGGAATGAGCGTGTTAAATGCCGCGACAACTTCGTCGTCTACAACTTTGGCTATCTCAACCGTCACTGGCATGCCCTCTACCTTGCCATATGGAGCGGCTTTGGCGTGTGTACCAACCGTTGGCTTGTTGTCTGCACTAAATCCGCATAACCGTAGAATGATCGGGTGAGATCTCTCATTGGCGACAGAAACGTCTTTGCCACCAAACGCCGAGTGGCCGGATTGGTTGGTGAAGTTTTTCGTCTTCTTCCCCAGTCTCAGGCGCATGGTCACCGCACATTGATGTACCACTCGGTTGGGCTTGAGCAAAACAGCACCACGGTTGATGGCGACACGTTGGGCATCTACTCGATGACTCTCGCTCAGTTCACTATCCAAATTGATGTCATTCAGGCAGTATGTGCATCAACAGGAATTTCAATTGATGTGTTTGGATCTGCAAAGAACAACTCGTTGTCCATCACTTTTGACGACGGATACACCGATGCACTCACAATCATCGCGCCTTTGTTGTGTGCGCGACAGATCCCATTTCATGTTTTTGTGTCATCTGCGCGTATGAATGGGATAGACCGCAAATACCTCTCACCCGCACAAGTAGTTGAGTTGTCAAACATGCCTGGCGTAACCATTGGCGCACATGGTGCAACGCATCGATCGCTCACTTCGCTTTCCTCGCTTTCTTCTTCCGAATTGGCTGCCGAGTTACAAGCGAGCAAAGTTGACTTAGAGGCAATATTGCAAAAGCCAGTCACCACCATGTCGTATCCGTACGGTCACGTTGACGAGTCGGTGCGCACAGCCGCGCACGATGCAGGGTTTACTTTTGCTGCAACCAGCAAGTGGGGCTTCAACGAAGCTTCAAGTGACCCACTCTTACAGCGACGCATCGACATGTGGTCTGGCGATACCAAGCGCACGGTACAAAACAAAATTCTTGGACACTGGAATTGGTTTGGACTGCTTACATGACAAGTGTTTCGGTCATCATTCCTGCATACAACTCAGCAAGCACAATCATCCGCGCGCTACAAAGTGTGGCCGCACAGACTCTTGCGCCACTGGAAATAATCGTCGTAGATGATGCAAGTTCTGACACGACTCGTGACCTCGTGGCAACGTTCGCTTCATCGTCACCCATCCCCGTTCGAGTGCTTACGCAAACCACAAATAGTGGTCCAAGCGCTGCACGCAATGCGGGTTGGGATAAGGCAACAGGTGAATACATCGCATTTTTGGATGCCGATGATCAGTGGCACCCGCGCAAAATTGAGTTGCAATACCCAGTGATGAACAATCAACCAGAAATCACAATGAGTTGTCATGGTCATCACTTTTCATCTAGCAGCACATGGGCCGACATCTCCGCTGCCGACACCAAAGCGAATTCTGTTTCCTTTCACAAATTCTTGATCCGCAATCGCTGTGCGACCCCAACCGTCATGCTCAAGCGAAACATTTCTGAGCGATTTGAATCCCGCAAGCGATTTGCTGAGGACTATTTGTTATGGATGCAGATCACCGCAAGCCATGGCCCGGCCTTGCGGCTCGAGGCACAACTTGCACATTGTTCAAACCCTGGCTACGGAGGGTCTGGGCAGAGTGGGCAATTACTGAAGATGGAGCTCTCGGAAATTGGTGGATTTGTGACTCTGCGAAAGTCAAAAGCGATCGGCTTCGGAACCCTTGGATTAGTCATAATTTGGTCGTGGATCAAATTTGGAATTCGGCTTTTCGATTCTAAAGTTATGAAGATTCGCAGATAGCGTTCTGCATAGATGTCGACAATGGATCACGTTCGCTGGTTGTCCAAGCCGTCACTCAAGCGACCCGTCATCGTCACCGCATTCACAGGGTGGAATGATGCTGCAGACGCTGCCTCAAACGCAGTGCGCAATCTCATTGAAGGTTGGAAAGCACAACCACTCGCCGAGATTGATCCAGAGGAGTACACAGACTTCGCAACGATTCGTCCGCATGTACGCCTCAAAGAAGGTGGCGCTCGCAACATCGTGTGGCCAACTGTCGGCATGTGGCACATGGCCGGCGCGGGTGGCGATGTGATCTTGGTATTGGGTCCAGAACCAAGCATGAAGTGGCGTTCGTTCTCTGAGCAGATTCTTGGTGTGGCCGATCACTTTGGGGCATCCATGATGCTCACACTTGGTGCACTACTTGCTGACGTCCCCCACAGTCGCCCAGTGCAAATCATTGGCACTGCCAACGACAACGACCTCATTGAACGCTTTGATCTGCAACGCTCACGCTATGAAGGTCCAACCGGCATCATTGGCGTACTTCACGACGTGTGCAACACACTTGCACTTCCGTCGGCAGCGCTGTGGGCTGCAGTGCCGGCATATGCCTCACAAGTTCCATCACCAAAAGCTTCGTTGTCATTGATGCGTCGTTCTTGCGAGATCATCGGCACTCCAGCACCAGTTGCATCGATCATGAACTTGATCGAAAACTATGAAGAGCAGATCAACTCACTTGTGAGTGATGACGAAGACTTGGCTGCATACGTTGAGCGCCTCGAGACCATGACCGATAATGGCATGAGTCTTGATGACGAAGTTGACGACGGACAGTTGCAGTTTGATTTTGCGCACGACACCGGTGACGACGCAGCAGATGCCGCAACTCTGATGGATGAAGTTGAGCAATTCCTTCGCGATCAGGGCGAAGGCAAGTAAGCCTCTCGCAACCGAAAGCTAACTAGACGAGTTCGACGAGTTCTTCTACTGGCGTAACAATACCTACGTAAAACGAACCGAAGTCGGCGTACTTTGCTGATGCCTCATCGAAGCGCATTGTGTACACCACATCTTTTAGGTCGTCGGCGTGTACGCCAAACAGCGTCACTCCCCACTCAAAATCGTCGAAGCCCGCAGAAGCGGTAACTAGCTGCAAAATGCGTCCTGCAAATGTGCGGCCACTCTTGCCATGCTCCATCATCAATTCACTGCGCTTCTCAAATGGCAATGTAAACCAGTTGCATTCCGGGTCACGCTTTTTTGACATCGGGTAGAAACACCAAGCGTTCTTGCCAGCTGGTGGAAGCTGCGGATACAGACGCGCGTTGCGCATCTCTTCAGGAACATTGGCTGCGTACTCACTCACTTCAGTGAGCGACACGTAACTGTCGCCAATGAAAATTCCTGCGTGCTGCAATGCAGTCTGGAAAGAACGAAGCTCGCGCATGTCAGACGAAACTGCCATGAACGCCAAGTCACTTTTGTGACCAAGCGTTGAGACCGAAACAACTTGCACACCCTGGCTCTGAGCAGTCTTCACTGCGGCAATAACTGCTTCGCCATCAAAGTCTGCTGCTGGGTGGCCGAACAGATGGATAACGGCCATACCGACTGCTGGGGACATTGGTTCACTCATAGAAGCAAGGTTACTTGCGCGCCGCAGCGGCTGCGCTGGCGAGCACATTTGCCGCGCGCAAAGGGGCGTCAGTATCGAGATGTAAATAAAGCGAAGGTTCGGTTAATTCAATCTCCATGATTTCTGGCACACCGCTGGTGTTCGTCACCATATCGATGCGTGCGTACAGTGGCGAATCGTTGAATCGTTGTGCGAGAAGGTCCAACACTTGATTGCCCAGCATTAACTCGGCCGGGCTCGCGATGCGTGCGGATATTTCTTCGTCTATGAACGCGCCGTTGTGCACTTGCTCGGTACCACGAAAGATGGGGCCCTTACGAAATGCGTGGCTGAAGCTGCCGCCCAGATACACAAGCGATGTCTCGCCGTTGACATCGATACTCGGTTGGTATGGCTGCAGCAACACCGAGGTTCCTGACGCAAGAATCTTTTCGATGTGGTGACGGGCATCAACGGGTTGACTGCGGTGACGCGCGGTGTTGTTAGAACCTGCGCTCACCGTTGGCTTAATGATGATGTCGCCTTGTAATTGCGCCTCATCAATATCGCTACTTGAGTTGATGAACGTCGTCGACATCACGGGAATGCCTGCAGCAATCAGTTGAGCCAAGTACTGCTTATCCAAATTCCAATGCACGATCTCGGCAGAGTTGTACAACCGTGTTACTTGCGCCGTGGCGTCAATCCAGCGCGTGAACTCATCAAGTCGTTTGTAATAATCCCATGTGCTGCGCAGTACCACGATGGAAAACGATGACCAGTCAACTGATGGGTCATCCCAATCGACTATTTGCCACGACTCGTTAATTGCATCGAGTGATTCGGAAAGGACGTCAAGATCGTGATCGAGCCCGCGCGCCAACTGAGCGGTGGCGAGCGCAATCATGATCAATACCTAAATATTGGCGGTGGGGACTAGTAGTCCTCCATGCCTCCGCCTGGCATTGGTGCAGAATCTTCTGGCTTGTCGGCAATGACAACTTCAGTTGTAAGGAACAAGGCGGCAATTGATGCTGCGTTTTGCAATGCAGAGCGTGTCACTTTGGCTGCGTCAATGACGCCCAACTTGACCAAGTCTTCGTACTCGCCTGTTGCGGCATTAAGACCTTCGTTGCCCTTCATGTTGCGCACTTTGTCTACGACAACGCCGCCTTCCATGCCTGCGTTTTCAGCAATCTGCTTGAGCGGTGCTTCGAGTGATTTTGCAACCAAACGTGCGCCAGTTGCTTCGTCGCCCTTGAGCGAGTCGGCAACCTTCAATACTGCAGCTTGTGAACGCAACAACGCCACGCCGCCGCCAGGCACAACGCCTTCTTCAATGGCGGCTTTGGTGGTGCTCACTGCGTCTTCAATACGATGCTTTTTCTCTTTGAGTTCAACTTCAGTTGCAGCACCAACTTTGAGCACTGCTACTCCACCGGACAACTTGGCGAGACGCTCTTGCAACTTCTCGCGGTCGTAGTCACTGTCAGTGTTTTCGATTTCGGCTTTGATCTGTGAGATGCGGCCCTTGATGTCTGCATCAGAACCGGCACCTTCGATGATTGTTGTTTCATCTTTAGTAACAACGATCTTCTTTGCGCGACCCAACAAGTCGAGCGTTGTGTTCTCAAGCTTGAGACCAACTTCTTCGCTAATGACTTGGCCACCAGTAAGAATCGCGATGTCTTGCAACATTGCTTTGCGGCGATCGCCAAAACCAGGGGCCTTGACCGACACGCTCTTGAATGTGCCACGGATCTTGTTGACAACAAGTGTTGCGAGCGCTTCGCCCTCAACATCTTCGGCGATGATTACGAGTTGCTGACCACCCTGCATCACTTTTTCAAGCACAGGTACCAAGTCGCGCACTGCAGTGATCTTGCCACCGACGAGCAAAATGTATGCATCGTCGATTACGGCTTCCATGCGGTCTGCGTCGGTAACGAAATATGGCGAGATGTAGCCCTTGTCGAAACGCATTCCCTCAACGAGGTCCATTTCCATGCCAAATGTCTGGCTCTCTTCAACGGTGATGACACCGTCTTTGCCGACTTTGTCGATTGCTTCAGAAATCATCTTGCCGATTTCTTCGTCAGCAGCCGAGATTGAAGCAACTTGTGCGATCTGCGACTTTGAGTCAACTTCTTTTGCGAGCGAGCGAATGCTTGCAACTGCAGCCTCAACTGCTGCTTCAATGCCGCGCTTGAGGCTCATTGGGTTTGCACCCGCAGCCACGTTGCGCAGGCCTTCGTGCACCATGCTCCAGGCCAACACGGTTGCCGTGGTGGTTCCGTCGCCGGCTACGTCGTCGGTCTTCTTGGCAACTTCTTTGACCAGTTCGGCGCCAATGCGCTCGTATGGGTCTTCGAGGTCGATCTCTTTGGCGATCGAGACACCGTCATTGGTGATCGTTGGAGCGCCCCACTTTTTGTCGAGCACCACGTTGCGACCTTTTGGTCCGAGGGTAACTCGTACGGCATCAGCCAATTTATTCATCCCGTTTTCGAGACCTCGGCGAGCTACTTCGTCAAATGCGATGATCTTGGCCATGTCATTTCCTTCCGAAAAACCTATGTGGATAAGCGTTAGCACTCTACCGCCGAGACTGCTAACTCAAACGGGGAGACCGCACACAGGGCCTCGAACTACTAACGAATCTTGTTGAGCACCACGTCTGTACGGGTCTCAGTGGCGCCTTCACGCTGCAACCAGCGCAAGAACGCATCCAGGCCAGCTGTTCCATCGCAGGCCACGGCCAAGGTCACGTCAGATTCGCCAGTCACATGAGCTGCCCACAACACGTCGTCCCGCTTCATGAGGGCGTCGTCAAATCCCTGAGTGTGAGCCATTCGAGCATCAATAACTGCTTCGAGGGTGCGACCCAAGGCCGCCTGGTTGATATCAACCCTGAAACCCTTAATCACACCGGCTTTGGTAAGCCGACGGACCCTTTCGGCCACGGCATTAGGGGAGAGATGGACCCTGTCACCGAGCATCTGCCATGAGATTCTGCCGTCAGTTTGTAAAATACCGAGGATTTCTCTGTCAATCTTATCTATTGCGGTGATTTCCGTTGCCATATGCCCCATTGTGCCACAAGATCAACGGTTTCGGTTGCTTATCACGCGCGATACTGAACCCATGCATAATGAAGCAACGTGGACATGGGTGCTGCTCGGATTCGAGTTTGTCGGCATCGCTGGCATGTGGCTCGTTGGCGCACGCAAATGGTGGGGCTGGGGCATGGTGCTCACCGGCTCGGCTCCGTGGCTGGCCTACGCAATCGTCTTCAACAAACCTGGCTTCATCGTGATGAGCATCTTCTGGATCACAACTCACAGTCGCAACATGATTGTGTGGCGCAAACATGCATCGGTTTCAACTATCACCGATCGCACATCCGAACTTATTGCGGCTTAAGTAGCACTGCTGATTACTTCAGCGAAATAGTTCAGCCGCCAGCGACGGCAGGAATAATCGAGACTGTTGAACCAGCAGGCACTGCGGTATTCAATCCATCCATGTAACGCACATCGTCGTCTGAAACAAACACGTTGACAAACTTGTGCAATTTGCCGGTTGCATCAAACAAGCGTTCTGAAAAACCTGGGTGAGCGTCGTTCAAACCTTTAAGAACATCGGCGAGAGTTGCGCCTTCTACTTGCACGGTTGATACTCCGCCAGAAAGCGGACGCAGGGTGGTGGGGATTCTTACGGTAACGGTCATGTCTTAAACGCTATCTGTCTCTCAACAGTTTTTGATCAGACCGAACGCCAAGAAACATACGCGGCAAGGGCTATTAATTCGTCGCGAGCCACATCGGATATTGACGCTTGTTGAATTGCCACAATTGCTTCGTCGGTCTTATTCGAAATCTCTGCTTCAAGTTGGTCAAGGGCTCCGGTCTCACGGATCACGCGTTGCACATCTGCCACTTGGGCATCGGTAAGTCGCGCATGACCAACGAGTTGCAGCACCTGTAATTGAGACGCATTGGCATGTTCGTTTGCAATAGCCATGAGTGGTGTTGGTTTGCCCTCGCGCAAATCGTCGCCCACTGGCTTGCCCGTAGTTGCAGTGTCGCCAAATGCACCAAGCACATCGTCGCGCATCTGAAATGCGTCGCCAAGGGGGAGACCATACGCCGAAAAAGATGTCATCAGTTCAGTCGCCCGATCAGGGTTTGCAAGCACCGCACCAAGATGCAGGGGTCGCTCAATGGTGTATTTTGCGCTCTTGTATCTGCACACTCGCTCTGCTTTGGCGCGGCTTCGTTCGCTTGTTGCCGATCCAAGCATGTCGAGGTACTGACCAACATTCAGTTCAATGCGCATTTCATTCCACACCTGCCACGCAGCAGGTGGCTCGCCTTGCAATAACTGGTCGGCATACACATGCACCAAATCGCCAACCAAGATGGCAACTCCTTCACCGAAACGTCGCGACTCACCCACCCATTCGCTGGCTTGGTGTTGCTGAGCAAATCGCTCGTGAGTCGTTGATTCGCCACGACGAGTTGCAGACCCGTCCATCACATCGTCGTGAAACAACGCGCACGCATGCAACAACTCGAGTGCAGCACAAGCATCGACAACGCGTTGATCTGTGGCATCGCCGCCAGCACCCACAAAACCCCATGTGCAAAATGCTGGACGAAGTCGCTTGCCTCCAGTGAGCACTAGTCGGCTGATCTCGGCCAGCGGGGGACCAAGGTCTTTATCAATCTCTATCCAACGCGCATGCTCGAAATCGAGCAATGTGCGCAGCCGCGTGTCAACTCGCGCAGCAATCTGCGCAAGCGATTGCGGAGCCTTGGGTACAGACACAACAAATACTCTTTATTTAGTCGGCTTCAAGCTGTGAAACGACTTCTTCAATGCGCAGTTTTGCTTTGCTAATTCGTTCACGGCACAACTCAATCAATTGCGATGCGCGTTGCACATGTTCGGCAAGCTCGTCTACATCTACATCATCGCTCTCGAGTTCGGCCAAGATTGATTCGAGTTCTTCAATCGCTTCTGCATAGCCAGTGTTTGCGTCGAGCGTGCTCGCGGTTGGGGCACTTGACGCAGGCTTTTTTGTTGATGCCACTATTTTCCTTCTTTCTCAATCGATTCGATAGCGCTTACTGCAGACCCATCCGCAAATGAAGTAACCAGTTGTTGCCCAACTGACAACTTTTTAATACTGCGCACCACTTCACCCTTGTCATTGCGGGTAATTGACCACCCACGGGCCATGGTATTGACTGGGTCAAGCAGTCGCACTCGGTCGGCGATCGCCTTCACCGTCATGGTTGCAACACCAAGCACTTCGCCTGGGCGGCGGAGCACTCGGTCTGCTTTAACGTCCAAATTGCTTAACGAGCGGGTGAGTGCGGTGGTCACTAGGTTCTTCACACCTATTGCTGTCTCGCTCAGATTGTGTTCTGCTGCTTGCAAGAGTTCGCTTGCATTGCTGGCGATGTCGGCCCAAGCCTGTTCGGTCGCTTGCACAAATTCTTGAACCACTTGGACAACACCTGCAGCGCAAGCAGTTGGTGTTTTAAATGCCTTATACGCAACTTCGTCCGCGATGCTGAAGTCGACTTCGTGACCAATTCCCGTAAATACCGGTTTGGCACACTTGCCAATCGCACCCGAGATCTCTTCGGAGTCAAATGCC
Source organism: Actinomycetota bacterium (assembly GCA_046049195.1). GTDB lineage: Bacteria > Actinomycetota > Acidimicrobiia > Acidimicrobiales > Ilumatobacteraceae > UBA3006. The sequence continues at coordinate 37,107 of JBJOEQ010000035.1, forward strand.
AATAGATCAACTTTTGATCCACCACCGCGCACCAGCATCACAATGTCGATGTCATCGCGACGTCCCATTCGCGTGATTGCATCCACAATTGTTGGCACCGCAGCATCGCCTTGCACCCGCACATCGTGCACAAAAATCTCAAATCCGATCTCCGAATTTTGAATTTCGTGCAATGCGTCTGCATGAGCCGCGCTACCAACACTGGTAATCAGCGCAATGCGAAGTGGCACAACTGGCAATGCAACCCGACGGTTGGCGTCATAGAGGTCATTCTTCTTCAGTCGTTGCACAATCTCGTCGCGCTGGCCAGCCAGATCGCCGAGCGTAAAGCGTGGGTCAATATTGGATGCCTTAAAACTAAATGAGCCACGGTCGGCGTAGATGTCGCCAACACCAAACAATCGCACCTTGATGCCATCAGCAAGAGTCAAGCGATGCTGATCGAGCAATGGCTTCATTTTCTTCAGACTGAATTCCCACACCGCCACATTGAGCGAGGCCTTCTTGTCACCAGTGCGTTCGACAATGTTGAAATAGGTGTGTTTGCCACGACCATTGAAACCTTCAATCTCTCCCTGCACCCATACACCTGCACCAAAGGCGTTCTTCAGCACGTCATTGACCACGTCAATAAATTGGCTAACGGAAAGGGTTGAATCTTCTTCAGTCGGCAAAGTTGCCTCCAGCCCTCACCTGGGATGCATAAAACCCATTGAGCGCCATTAATTCGTCGTGCGTACCCTGCTCGGTCACTCGACCTTGGTCGAGCACCACAATGCGATCGGCATCTCGAATAGTTGAAAGTCTGTGCGCAATCACAATCGATGTGCGATTATGCATCGCAGCCTCGAGTGCTTGTTGCACCAACACTTCGCTTTCGTTGTCGAGATGGCTCGTTGCTTCGTCAAGGATCATTACGGCTGGGTCTTTGAGCAGTAGGCGAGCAATGGCCAAGCGTTGCTTTTCGCCACCCGATAGGCGATAGCCACGCTCACCCACCACGGTGTCGTAGGCGTCGGGCAGAGAATTAATAACGTCGTGAATCTGCGCTTGCTTGCAAGCGTTGATCATCTCGTCGCTTGTTGCATTTGGTCGTGCATACAACAAGTTTGATTTGATCGTTTCGTGAAACATGTGTGGGTCTTGAGATACCACACCTATGGCCGCGCGAAGTGAAACACCGGTGAGGTCGCGAACATCGTTGCCATCCAGGCGCACAGACCCGCTGGTCACGTCGTACATGCGAGCAATCAACATGGCAAGTGTGGTCTTGCCAGCGCCGCTTGTGCCCACGATTGCCACGGTAGAGCCGGCGTCAACACGCAACGACACGTCCACCAATACGTCGGTGTCGGGGTCTGAACCTTGCATCACGCCAGCCAATTCGAGTGATGCAATCGACACACTTGCGCCTGGTGGGTACCGAAACGCCACGTGATCAAACTCGATGTTGCCAATCGGCTTGACAATGTCGATCGCGCGAGGGCGATCAGTTATCGCAACTGGCGCATCTAGCACTTCAAACACACGCTCAAAACTTACGAGTGCGGTCATCACTTCAAGTCGAGCATTGGTAAGGCCGGTGAGTGGCTGATAAATGCGCTGTACAAATGCGGCCATGGCGACAAGAGTGCCGATGGTGATGCCGCCAGAGATGACCATAAAAGCACCCACACCATAAATAGCAACGGCACCAAGTGCACCGACCAAACCGAGTGCCACAAAAAATACACGGCCATACATGGCGCCAGTAATACCGATGTCGCGCACACGCGACGCACGGCCACCAAAGGCGTCAACTTCTTCACGGTGTCGACCAAACAGCTTGACAAGCATTGCGCCAGAAACATTGAATCGCTCGGTCATCTGCGTATTCATCGACGCATTCAGTCCCATTTGTTCACGCGAGATATCTTGCAGTCGCACACCCACCCGACGGGCGGGGATAATGAACACTGGCAACACCACAAGCGAGAGCACGGTGAGCCGCCACTCGAGCGCAAGCATCGCACCAAGTGTTGTTACCAACACAACGACGTTTGATACAACGCTGCCAAGTGTGCCAGTGACTGCAGTTTGTGCGCCAACCACATCATTGTTGAGTCGACTAATCAGCGCGCCAGTTTGTGTGCGCGTAAAAAAGGCGATCGGCATATGTTGCACTTTGTCAAACAATGCAACACGCAAGTCGTAAATCAAACCCTCACCAATGCGCGACGAATACCACCGCTGCACGATCGATAGAATTGCGTCGCCCATCGCGACGGCAACCAAAATGATGGTCAGAACGACAATGCGTCGTTTGTCTCCAGCAGGAATTGCGGTGTCAACGATGGTGCGAAATAACAACGGGGGAACGAGTGCAATGGCTGCCGACACAAGAATCGAAATCAAGAATCCAACAATCGAACTTGAATATGGGCGAGCAAACACCACGACTCGGCGCATCGACGAACGGTTCACTTTCGTACCCGAAATCGCCGATTTATCACCGGGTATGAGGTGGTGTGGGCCCATTCGCATGATGTCAGGCTAAGCCGACTCTGTTCCTTTCGCCGTGTGTTACTCGCCTCGTCTTCTAGGCTGAAGCAATGAATTTTCGCTCAAAGGTGTTGCACAAGATCACTTTCGGCACGGTAGTTACTGCATTGCTTGCGCTTGCAGGCTGTGGCTCAAGTAGTACAACAAATTCAGACTCAACTGACTCAGCGCCAACGACTAGTGCGGCTCCTTTTGTGCCAGCAAGTTTCGTCTGGAAAGCCTGCGACGATTCCGCATCAACCACTTCGGTGCAGTGCAGCACGCTCGATGTTCCTTACGACTACAACAATCCGAGCAGCGGCTCATTCGCGCTGTATGTCAAGTTGCGCCCAGCCACAAATCCATCACTTCGCATCGGCTCAATGATGGTCAACCCGGGCGGTCCTGGCTTTGGTGGAAGTTCGATCGCCGATGATGCTGATTACTATTTCAGCAGCGACCTCACCGACCACTTCGACATCATTGCGTGGGACCCACGTGGGACGGGCAAGAGCACTCCGGCTGTTGATTGTGTCGACGACTACGACCAATACTTTGGTATCGACTCCCCACCAGATACGCCAGAAGAAAAACAAGCACTCATTGATGCTTCGCAAGCGTTCAATGACGAGTGCATGGCCAACTCGGGCGAGATTCTCCCCTATATATCAACGCAAGCAAGTGCAACTGACATGAACAGCATTCGACAAGCATTGGGCGAAGACAAGATTTCGTATTTCGGTTTTTCGTACGGCTCAGAACTCGGAGCGACATGGGCCACCATGTTTCCGCAAACCGTGCGCGCAGCGGTGTTGGATGGAGCAGTTGACCCAAACGCAACTTCTGCCGAAGAAGGAATGGCGCAAGCCAAGGGCTTCGAAGGACAACTCGCTGCGTTTCTCGCTGCGTGCAGCAAAAACAAAGCATGTGAGTTTCATAACGGTGGCAAATCAGAGGCTGCGTTCGACGCACTGCTTCTCGATCTTGATGCCAAACCACTTGTGGTGAGCGCCGATCGCACGCCGGTTACCCAAGGTGTCGCATTCACTGCGGTTGCTCAAGCAATGTATTCCGATTACTACTGGGCACAACTCGAAAATGCATTGGCCGGTGCAGAGCAGGGCGACGGTACTGGACTACTCATGTTGTACGACGATTACTATCAGCGCAAAAATGACGGCAGTTACGGCAACGAGCTTGAAGCCTTTCTTGCAATCTCATGTTTGGATGATCCTGGCGCAACAAGCATCGAGCAAGTTGATGCTGCAGTACCTGCATTTATCGCTGCTGCTCCCCGACTTGGTGCCAACTTCGGATACGGATACTCGTGCGCGCTCTGGCCAGTGAAACCAGCAACGAAGGTTGACGCAAACGGCAAGGGTGCTGGCCCAATAATTGTGATTGGTACAACAGGTGATGCAGCAACACCGCTCGCGTCAACACGCAAGATGGCTGCGGCACTTGAACAGGGAATCTTGTTAATTGTTGAAGCCAATCAACACACTGGGTACGGCATCAATGACTGCATCAATACTGCAGTTGATTCATATCTCATCGATCTGACCGTGCCAGTCAGCGAAACGACCTGCAAGGGCTAGCAAATCAACTCACCTGTCGGATAGCCCGACGCGGGTAGAATTAGAGCAGTGACAGCATCTGGCCACGTAACTCTTGTTGATTGCACGCTGCGAGACGGCGGCTATTACAACGACTGGGACTATACAAACGACGTTATTGCTCATTACGTCGACTCGATGGTGCGCGCGGGTGTCGATGTCATCGAGATGGGCTTTCGCCAGATCAAAGCCGACAGATACCTCGGCCCAACAGCGTGGACTACTGACGAGTTTCTCGATCAACTGAATATCCCCGCATCCATCACCGTTGCGGTGATGATGAATGCAAAAGATGTGGTGTCATCGCCCGATGCACGCCTAACCATCCAAAAGATGTTTACTGCCAAGAGTAAGTCTCGTGTCGACATGGTCCGCTTCGCAGCAATACACAGCGAAGTTGAACCACTTGCACCAGCAGTAGTCGAGTTGCAACAACTCGGCTACAAAGTTGCTCTCAACTTGATGCAGGTGTCTGACAGGTCGATGCAAGAAATCACTGCATTCGGTGCTCAGTGCAAAAAAATGAAAGTGGACGTTGCATACATTGCCGATTCGTTTGGTGGTCTGCGCCCGCACGAGATAGCACCGATCATGACTGCTCTCGCCGAAGGCTTTCAGGGTCCTGTTGGTTGTCACCTGCACGACAACATGACATACGCGCTTTCCAGCACACTTGCCGCTGTCGATGCCGGCGCAACATGGGTTGATTCAACGGTGCTCGGCATGGGTCGTGGGCCGGGCAATGTGCGCACCGAATATCTCGCACCCGAACTCAAGCGTCTTGGTCGCAGCAACATCGATGTGGCTCCACTTGTCAACTTGGTGTCGCGCGACTTCACCGACTTGCAACGCAAGCACGAGTGGGGCTCAAACCTCTACTACTTCTTGTCGGCAAACTACGGCGTGCATCCCACCTATGTAATGGAACTGACAAAAGATGGTCGCTACTCGCCATCACAAATTGTTGGTGCCCTCGAGCACCTTAATGAGCACGGTGGCGCACAGTTTGATCTCAAGCGGTTAGTGGGCATCACGGCCGGTCGCACCGCCAACTACACGGGTTCATTCGATGCAACCGATTGGTGTGTTGGCAAAGATGTGTTGATTATTGGTCCTGGCGACGAAGCTCGAACAAACAAAGAAAAACTCGAGGCTTTTATCCGCAAACACAAGCCAACCGTCATTGGCTTGGGTGCATCATCGGCAGTTGACTCATCATTAATTGACGCAATCGCTGTCTGCCATCCCGAGCGTGCGGCACTAGAAGCAACAGCACTGAGCCAACTCACGCAACCCATCTTTGCTCCGGCGAAGTTGCTTGCCGCACTCGACATTAAGGTTGCACAACTTCGCGACGTAGGAATCATCACCACTGATGGCGCATTTACACTTGCTGGTAATCAGGTTGGATTACCCCGCCTCCTCTCTGCCGCGTACGCACTTGCAATTGCGGCACAGGGTGGCGCAAAACGCATCATGATCGCTGGCTTCGACGGATTCGCAACAGATGATCATCGCTTCAAAGAAATGGACGATGTATTTCAATCATTTACTCAGCTCATGGGTTCGCCACATGTTGTCTCAATCACGCGAACCCGCTACAACGTCGAGCGATCCTCGATGTCTGCTCCACTCTGACGTGTCTAACTCCACGAACGATTTCCTCGTTGTAATTCCTGCGCGCTTTGCGTCTTCCCGATTTCCGGGCAAGGCACTCGCCGACCTCGGTGGCAAGGCTGTCGTGCAGCGTTGTTTTGAGCAGTGCCTCAAGGCTGTGCCCGCAGCACAAATAGTTGTTGCAACCGAAGACAAACGCATTGTCGACTTTTGTACAGCGCACGACATCAACGTGGTAATGACAAGCGATCAATGTATTACAGGCACCGACCGAGTTGCCGAAGTAGCAACTCAACTAGACGCATCTTGGTACATCAACGTGCAGGGTGATGAACCATTTCTTGATCCTGCTGGTCTCACGCAAATGATCGCTGCAGCACAAACCGCAAACAGCGACACCCACGTCATTAACGCATTTAGCCCAATCACTTCAGAAGATGATTTCCGTAGCGTCACCGTGCCAAAAGTGATCTGCTCTGTCGATGGTCGCCTCATGTATGCAAGCCGCGCAGCCATACCAACCACAAAGGCATTGCAATTTGTGCGAGCCAACCGTCAGATCGGTATGTATGCCTTTACTAGTCATGCACTCTCAATGTTTGCTCTGCAAGGCTCAAAGACCCCGCACGAAGAGCTCGAAGACATTGAGATCCTCCGCTTTGTAGAGATGGGCATGACAGTGCGAATGATTCAGGTCGACTCAGTCGGCATTGCCATCGATACGCCAGAAGATTTAGAGCGGGCTAAACAGTTTTTACAAAGTCGCTAAATCGCTTAACCCCATCAGCGAGTTGCACAAAGTCAGACATCTCGAGCAAGGCTCGCATTCGAGTCGTATCGGCAAATATTCCGTTCTGATCACCTGGTGTCGGGTCGGTCACTTCTACCGTTGTGCCCACAACATTGGCCTTCACTGCTTCCAAAACTTGAGCAATAGTCGTGCGCACACCCGTACCGATATTGATGGTGTTGCCCACCACGCCAGCAAACGTTGTTGCGCGAAACCACGCCTCCACCACATCATCGATATATATAAAGTCGCGAAAACGCTCAAGCGACCCTTTCACAACAATGTGTTTGTTTGTTAGCGCCTGAGCCAAATAGATACTGACCATTCCTTGTCGCAAATTGGTCATATCTTGTCCAGGGCCATACACATTAAACATGCGCAAACTCACACTTGATAGTTGCCTACTAAAAACAGTCAGATAGTTTTCTGCAGCCAATTTGCCGACTCCATAACATGACAAAGGTGCAACATGTTCATCTTCGCCGATCGGCGCATCTGGCACATTGCCATACACCGACATCGAACTGGCATAAACAAACTTTGAGGTGTTTGCGCCAGTGCCGTACCTAATGAGATTCAAAGTCGAAATGGTATTCTTCTCAAGATCCGCAACAGGATCATCAAAGCTCATTTCTCCAGATGATTGTCCTGCGAGATGCAACACAAACTCTGCAGATTTGGGAAGCTTGGAGATGGTTTGAGTATCTGCCAAGTTGCCTTGAATAAAATCAATACTGGATGGAACATTGGACTGTTTGCCGGATGACAAATCGTCAACACCGACAACCGTAAATCCCTCGGCAGCCATGCGTGCGGCAACTTGCGACCCTATAAACCCAGCGACTCCTGTGACAACAACTGTTTTGCCCACGTAGTAAATGTAGTTGCTATGCCAGGCTGACCAAGTCGAGCCACTCGTTGCTGAAGTAATCCACTTGGCCATCGGGCATGAGCAAAACTTTTGTTGGTGCGAGTTGCTCCACGAATTCGGTGTCGTGACTCACCAAAATAATTGCGCCCTTCCATGCCGACAACGCATCAGCAACTGCTTGGCGGCTCGGTGGATCCAGGTTGTTTGTTGGTTCATCCAAAAACAACAAGTTGTTGCGCCCAACCATCAACATGGCGAGTGCGAGTTTGGTTTTTTCTCCACCCGACAACGTGGCTGACTCTTGAAATACCTTTGTTCCAGACAAACCAAACATGCCGAGCATGCCGCGCAAGTCTGTTTCGGTAAGTCCGAGGCGCACCGGTGCATGCCTGCGCATGTGATCAATCAGTGATGCTTCAGGGTCAAGGTTGTCGTGTTCTTGAGCAAAATACCCGGTCGTTACTTGATACCCAAACTCAACTTCACCACCGTCAGACTTGCTCTCGCCTGCGAGCATCCGCAACAATGTCGTCTTGCCCGCACCATTGAGACCAAGCACCAATAAGCGCTCGCCACGACCCAAGTCAAAACTGACGTCGTGAAAAATGTCCGGCCCACCGAAAGTCTTTCGCAATCCAGTAGCCGTGATCACTGTCTGTCCAGCAGTTGGTGGTTCAGGAAAACGCACCTTCAGTTTCTTGTCTTTTGTGGGACCTTCAACTTTGGTGTCTTCAATGCGTGCAATGCGCTTCTCAATGCTGTGCGCCATCGCAGCCTTAGATGCCTTTGCACCAAATCGATCAACTACACCCTGCAACCGTGCCATTTCTTTTTCTTGCATCGACGCTTTCTTGGCTCGACGCGCCTCGTCGGCTGCACGAGATGACAAATACTGGGTGTACGTGCCGCGATATTCAACAATTGACCCAACTGATTCTTCTTGTGGTCTGTCTAGATGCAATACGCGCGTGATTGCTTCATCCAGTAACTCAAGGTCGTGACTGATCACCAACAACGCTCCGCAATACTCGCGCAAAAAACCCAACAGCCACGTTTTTGCATCAATATCCAAGTGGTTGGTTGGCTCATCCAGCAACAACGTGTCGCTACCAGCAAACAAAATTCGCGCAAGTTCAACACGCCTGCGTTCGCCACCCGACAACACTCCAATAGATGCATCGAGTCGATCGGGCTTTAACCCCAGCCCAGCAGCGATCGAACGCGCCTCGCTCTCCGCCGCATAACCACCCTTTGATGAAAACTCGTCCTCTGCTTTTGAAAACTTTGCGATGTTCTGTGGCGTTGGTGACTCTTCCATCGACAAGCGCAATTTTTCGATGCGCACCAAGTCTTCATCGATATTGCGACCAGACAAAACATGCGAGATAGCAGTATGAGATTCACGAGCGCCAGGAATCTTTGGGTCTTGGGGCAAATACCCAAACCCTCCCTTGCGCAATACTTTGCCGGCGTGCGGTACTACTGCTCCACCGAGCACTTTGAACAACGTGGTCTTACCAGCGCCGTTGCGTCCCACCAGGCCTGCTTTGTCGCGGGGCATCACGGTGAAAGATGCATCCTCCACGACCATGCGTCCGCCAATTTCGACAGAGAGACCTTGGACTTGTAGCACCCACTAAGAGTGTCAGAGGTATGGCCATCCAACAACCTGTAGCAAAGAAATATGGCGGAAGGGGTGGGATTTGAACCCACGGTGGGCCTAAACCCACGACGGTGTTCGAGACCGTTCCATTCGTCCGCTCTGGCACCCTTCCGTTTTGGAAGGCTATCGGCGTTAGTCGTTGGTGCGCTTTTGAGCGAAGAACTCTTTCAACAACTGCGTTGCCTCACGTTCACACACACCATGCTTCACAATCGGGTTGTGATTAAGGCGAGGATCACTACACACGTTGTACAAGCTTGATGTTGCCCCGCCTTTAAGGTCGGCGGTTGCATACACCAATGTCTCGATGCGCGAATTGATCAGTGCACCCGCACACATCACGCATGGCTCCAATGTCACAACAAGCGTGCAATCATTCAGTCGCCAGCGACCGAGTGCGGTGGCTGCATCGCGTAATGCAAGTATCTCTGCGTGAGCAGTTGGGTCGCCCGTTGCTTCCCGTTCGTTGTGACGAGCCGCAATGATCTGGCCTTCGTGCACAACAACAGCACCGACCGGCACGTCGCCAGACTCGCTGGCCAATTGTGCTTGTTGCAGAGCGACCTGCATGGCTTGTTCGTAACTGATACCCATGGCGGAGGAGGTGGGATTCGAACCCACGGAGACTTGCGCCTCACACGCTTTCCAAGCGTGCCGATTCGGCCGCTCTCGCACCCCTCCTTGTATTACGAGTGAAGGTTATCGCCGATCAATCACGGGTTGTTCAGCGATATCGTGACAACACGTCTCCGTCGAGTGAGGTGACGGTCGGGTCCTGTGCAACGGACGCTCGAGAATCAGGTCAGAGTCGGAAGACAGCAGCCTTCATCGGAAACGTTTGAGTGCCGCAGACCACCTGGCCGTCACTTCAGTCGGCGGAGGCGCTCTAACAATTGTGGTGCGCCAAGTTTGTTGGCCACTTCCTCAAATCTGTCAGTTGGGCCACGCCATAACCAATCGCCCACATCACCCACCGGCACATCTGTAATGAGGGTTGCAAGCTGTTTGAAAAGTGTGGCGTCTTTGCGATTGTTACGCAGTGTGCTTGCGAGTTTTTCGGCACTGCGAACCGTAATGCCATCGGCAATCCACTGGTTGTGATCATCGGGAATGTTGTCTATTAAGTGGTACTTCGCCAGCACAGTTGAAGCGCTCTTTGCACCCCAGCCTTGCAAGCCTGGAAAACCATCGGCGGTATCACCTACTAGCGCGAGGTAATCGATAATTGACGATGGGCCGACACCAAACTTCTCAACTACTGCAGCCTCATCAATCATGATGTTGTTGCGTCGGTCAAACTGCACAACGCGCTTGCCTTGCACGCACTGACCCAAGTCTTTGTCAGGAGTAAGGATGAGCACTTTGTGCACTGTGCGGTCTTCACACGCAACAGCAGCAGCAGATGCAAGTGCATCATCGGCCTCATACTTTTCCATTGCCCACACCGTCACACCCATAGCGCGTAGTGCGTCTTCGAGAATTGGAATCTGCTCAAGCAATACTGGTTCCATGCCTTCACTTGTTTTGTAGCCGTCATATAGACCGTTGCGAAAACTTTCGATCACATGGTCTGTTGCTACACCAATATGAGTGGCGCCGTCTTGCAGCAACTGAATTGTTGATGTGAGAACACCAATGGTGCCGGCAAACGGTGGTGGATCGGAATGGCGAGTGGCTTGACCAAAATGCTGGCGATACAACTCATACGTGCCGTCAACGAGATGTACTTGCATTGCAAAAACCTACTGGACAAACAATGCGATGACGGCGCCGATGCACAAAAACGGGCCGAACGCAATGCGAGTTGACGCGGATGCACGGCGAGTAACGAGCATGCCCCCTGCTGCAATACCGCCGAGGATGAACCCACCGCCAAGACCTATATATACGTGTGATGCGCCAAGCCAACCGAGAAACATGGCGAGCACAGGAGCAAGACGCACATCGCCTCCACCGATGCCACCTTTGCTGAAGGTTGCGAGCAGTGCAAAGAGTGCAAGCGTGACAACGAAACTTGCGAACATGACGCCAATGCGGTTGTTGTCATCATGATTGATCGCCGCCAAAGTGAGCAATGGGCCACCGACAATTGCTGCTCGAAAAGTGACTCCGCGCGGCAACCGATGAGTTGCGTAGTCGATGATTGATTGTTCAATACACATTGCAATCATGAATCCGTAGGCAACCATCTCGAGTGAGAATCCGAACTGTCTATGCGTGAGTGCGCCAAGCAATCCGCCAAGTACTGCAACTGGTGCCCTATTGATTGGCTTGCGCAGTGCGAGCGCGTCGAGCTTTGTAATGGTTCGTTGAGCCCGCCTGCTTCGCCGCATTGCAACAACCGCACCGACGAGTGCACTCACTATGGTTGCGAGTTCTAAACCCGCTGATGACACAACTATTCCTGAACGAGTTCGATCAGTGTGCCGAAGCTTCCTTTTGGATGGATAAATGCAACGGTGGTGCCACGGCTGCCTGGGCGTGGTGCTTTGTCGAGCGGGGTTGCGCCGGCTGCGATCATTTGGGCTAACGCATCGGCGCAGTTGGCAACACGATAACCAATGTGATGTAAGCCTTCGCCACGCTTTTCGAGCGACTTGGCAACAGGGGAATCTGGGCGTGTCGGTGTGAGCAGCTGAATGTAGCTTTCGGCAACTTTTAGCAATGCTTCTTCCACTCCATCGGATTCGACCACTTCGCGATGATCGACAGTGGCGCCAAATGCACGCTGGTAATAACTAATTGCAGCCTCAATATCGTGCACTGCAATTGCAACGTGATCAATTTCGGTGAGTATCACTATTTCCTCCGGAAACGATTGATGTTTTCTTCGCCAACCTTGGCACGCAACGCTGGGTCATCGATGCCCATGCCTTCGCGGGGGGCCAAGCACAACACGCCGATTTTGCCTTCGTGCATGTTGTTGTGCACTTGGTATGCCGCTTCACCGGTTTGATCAAGCGTGAACACTTGCGACATCACAGGATGAATCATGCCCTTTTGAATGAGACGGTTTGCTTCCCATGCCTCGCGGTAGTTTGCAAAGTGACTTCCAATGAGTCGCTTCAGTCGCATCCAAAAATGGCGATTATCAAACTCCATCATGTAACCGCTGGTGGCCGCACATGTTGCAACGATTCCTCCGCGCTTGACCACATACATGGACGCTGCAAACGTTGAACGACCGGGGTGCTCAAACACAATGTCCGGATCTTCGCCAACGAGTGCACGAATGTCACCGCCGAAACGGCGCCACTCTTTTTCGTTGTGCGTGTTGTCGTCATTCCAAAACTTGTAGTTGGCGGCCTTTCTATCAATCACAGCCTCACAACCCATCTCGCGCAAGATTTGTGCTTTCTCTGGCGAACTCACAACACCCACTGGGATGCCACCGCCATTAAGTACATATTGCAATGCATACGCACCAATGCCGCCCGATGCACCCCAGATCAGTACAACATCACCTTGTTTCATGTTGGCGCCGTTCTTCGACACGAGCATGCGATAGCTCGTCGAGTTGCACAACGCATTCACCGCGGCTTCTTCCCACGAGAGGTGCCCCGGCTTTGGCATCAACTGGTTTGCCTTCACCACCGACAAGTCTGCGAGGCCACCGAAGTTTGTTTCGTAACCCCAGATGCGTTGGTTGCTGCCAAGCATTGAGTCGTTGTGCGACGACGGATCTTGATCGTCGACGTGATTGCAATGCACCGTGATTTTGTCTCCAGGTTTCCAGTTGCGCACAGCAGAGCCCACGCGCAACACAACACCAGAAGCATCGCTGCCTATTACGTGATAATCGAGATCGTGACGCTTTGCCCATGAACTTTCGCGCGCTAGTCGTGCAAGTGCGCCAAAAGTAGAGATTGGTTCAAAAATACTTGTCCATACGGTGTTGAAGTTGATGCTGCTCGCCATCACCGCAATCAGCACTTCGTCTGGGGCAATCTCGGGCGTAGCAACTTCTTGGACGTGCACGCTCTTGCGTGGGTCTTTCTCGGCGGACGCGACATCAGCAAACATTTCTTGTTCGCTCTTGAGCACAACGGCTGCGCGATACGTGGCGGGGATTGTCAGTGCTGCAAATGCGGCCGAGTCAGCCCCATTTTCGATGGCCTCCAGGATATTTTTCATGAATTCACAGTACAGACCCGAAACCCCTACGCTGTAACCCATGCCAGGTTCATACATCATCGCCGGAGCCCGTACACCCATCGGAAAGATGAGTGGCGCGCTCGCCTCTTTTAGTGCCGCAGAACTCGGAGGGTTTGCAATTGCTGCAGCCTTGCAACGTGCAGGGGTACAACCGCACGAAGTCGAACACGTGATCATGGGTCAGGTGCTCATGGCTGGCCAAGGTCAGGTACCGTCGCGCCAGGCCGCATCCAAAGCTGGCATTCCAATGAGCGTGCCGAGCATCAGCATTAACAAAGTCTGTTTGTCGGGTCTCAACTCTATTTATCTGGCCGATCAAATGATCGCGAGCGGCGAAGCCGACATCGTGATCGCCGGCGGCATGGAGAGCATGACCAATGCGCCATACCTCGCAATGGGTGCACGTTCTGGTTTCCGATTCGGTGATGTGTCGCTGCTTGATGCGATTCAAAAAGATGGTTTATGGTGCGCATTTGATGCTTGCCTCATGGGCCTCGGCACCGATCGTTATACCGAAGGCAACATCAGTCGCGATGTGCAAGATGATTTGGCAATGAAGAGCAACCAACGCGCTGCTGCTGCGATTGCTGCTGGCAAGTTTGCAGATGAGATCGTTCCAGTATCAATTCCACAACGCAAAGGTGATGCTCTTATTGTCGACACCGACGAAGGTGTGCGCGCATCAACCACAATGGAGTCGCTCGCATCGTTGAAGCCAGCATTTGATAAAGCCGGCACTATCACCGCTGGCAATGCAAGCCAGATCAGTGACGCTGGCTCGGCCATCGTGATGATGTCGAAGCGCGCAGCAGAAAAGCGTGGCATCAAGCCACTCGGTGAGTTTGTTTCGTACGGCATGGTTGCTGGCCCTGACAACGCATCATTGTTGCACCAACCAAGTCGCAGCATCTTGCGAGCACTTGAGCGCGCTGGTAAGAAAGTTTCTGATGTTGACTTGTTCGAGATCAATGAGGCATTTGCTGCAGTTGGTATCGCATCAATGTGCGAACTCGGGATCTCCGACGACATTGTGAATGTCAACGGTGGAGCAATTGCACTCGGACATCCAATCGGTATGAGTGGCAATCGCTTGGCACTTACTTTGTTGCACGAACTCAAGCGTCGCGGTGGCGGCATGGGTGCTGCGGCATTGTGTGGCGGCGGCGGACAAGGTGATGCACTTATAGTTCGCACCATCTAGTGCAACTTTTCCCATCGCCGAAAGCAAATAACAAAGACGCATTGATCAGCACAGTCGGTGCAGCACTGGCAATGGCGATTACCTGGCTGGTTAGCGAAGCATTGCTCGACAGTGTCGCGCCAATACTTGCGCTGTCGATGGGTGCTTCAGCAGTCATTTTGTTTACGATGCCAACTGCCCCAGCAGCGCAACCATTGCCGTTGATTCTCGCCCATTGCATTGCCGCGTTTTTAGGCGTTCTGTCAGCGCAACTCATCGACAACACGGCACTTGCTGTCGGTATCGCAGTCGGTGTACATGCTGGCTTGATGGTTCGTTTTGGTTACATGCATCCACCAAGCGGTGGCACTGCGTTGACAGCAGTGATTGGTGGCGAAGCGGTTACCGAACTTGGGTACACATTTATTTGGCGACCAGTGTTGTTGAATGCCTTGCTGCTGGTGTTGCTCGCAATAGTTATCAACGCGCCATTTGCGTGGCGTCGTTACCCCGCAAAGAACTGAACAATCGTTGGAAACTAGCCCTCGATAACTCGCCTGCCCTCAAGGGCGCGGCCAAGAGTAAGTTCGTCTGCGTATTCCAGGTCTCCGCCAACCGGTAGTCCACTAGCAATACGCGTGATCCGCAAACCGAGCGGTTTCAACAGACGTGCCAAATACATCGCAGTCACGTCACCCTCGGTATTTGGGTTTGTACACAAGATCACTTCTTTCACGCCCTCGGTGTCGAGTCGTGCAAGTAATTCACGAATCTTGAGTTGCTCTGGGCCGATGCCCTCAAGTGGGTTCATGGCTCCTAAGAGCACGTGATAGCGGCCACGAAACTCGCCAGTTTTTTCGATGGCGATGACATCGCGTGACTCTTCAACAACACAGAGCATCGAACTGTCGCGGCGATCATCGTCGCAGATTCGACAGATTGGGCCGTCCGAAAAATTGAAACATCGATCACAAAAACGCACCAACGCTTTTGCTTCAGTGATCGAATGCGCCAGTCGCTCAACATCTACAGAATCGCTCTTGAGCAAGTGAAACGCAATCCGTTGCGCACCCTTTGGGCCAACTCCGGGAAGTCGTCCAAGTGCATCAATCAGCGCTTGCATTGGGGGTGTATAGGCAGAGTTCATAACGCGAGAGAAATCAATCTAGACAAAGTTCTACTTTTTCTTTGGCTTCTCTACCAATTTGGATCCGGGAAATGCTTTAGCAAGTTGATCTTCAACCGAAGTGGTCGTTGTTGACTTGGTTGTTGGTGCGCTCGTTAACTGCGAAGGATCAACATCTTCAAACACTGCTTCTGCGATCTGCTCATCGGTTGCAACAGGTGCCTTTGCGCGAGCAGGTGCAGCCGCACTTGGTCTGGTGGTTGGTGCACTGAAAGCAATCGTGATCTTGCGTCCTGTAATTAAAGAAAGTTGAGCCTCAACTGCCGCCACATGTTCTTGGGCCTTGCGTTGGTGAGCATCATTTGGCGCACTCACTGTCAGCACACCATCAACACAGCCCACAGCACTCACTGCGCTAAACACTGCTCTTGCTAATGCTTTAAAACCCGACACTACATCGGCCCATTGACTCACGAGCTGCTCGTCGGATAATGGCCCAGCGCTTGGTGCAGCAACTGTCACTGTGGCTTTGCCGCCTAGTTGCACTTTGCCGGTTGCGGCATTGATTGGTGCAGGTCGCACCATTGGCGCACTTGCATCTCGGGTGATGCCGGCCTCAAGACGCTCGATGCGTGCAACCAGCGACGAGTTGTCGTTGGCATTGTTTACGCTGGTGAGTTTGACGAGTGCTACTTCGATCAATAGTCGTGCGTCTGGGGCGTGACGCATCTCGATCAAAATTTCGCCAAGCACCTCAATAGCACGCACCACTGTGCTTGCGCCCATGCGACGCGCTTGATCGGCAACCAGGGTTTTGCGTTGCTCTGGCAACTGCACCAAGTCGGGGGCCATCAACGACAAAAAACATTCGCGAAGTTGGCGCACAATTTCTTCAGCCAACATGCGTGGGTCGGCTCCGCGTTGGATCGCAGCAGCGGTTGCCCCAAGTGCACGGCCTGGGTCTCTGTCAATAATGGCTTCAACAAACTCATCAGGCGAAAGTTGTTCATCTGCTTCGCCGCCGCCTGCAGCAACAAGTTCGAGTGCCGACAACGTGTCACGTGCCGAGCCACCGCCTTGTGTGAGCACCTGGGCAATTGCGGCTTCGCTCACTTTGAGATTGGCGTCTTTGATTACCCATCGCACGTGCTCATCAAGATCGTGCATTGGCAACAAATGAAATTGCAGGTGCTGCGTGCGACTACGAATTGTTTCGCTTACTTTCTGCGGATCAGTTGTTGCCAACACAAACACCACGTGAGGTGGCGGTTCTTCAAGCGTCTTGAGCAGCGCGGCTTCAGCCGGCTTTGAGAGCATGTGCACTTCGTCCAAAATAAAGACACGATGTCGGCCAGGGTTGCCGAGTGACGAACGCTCAATGAGATCACGCATGTTCTCCACACCGTTGTTGCTCGCGGCGTCAAGTTCGAGAACGTCGTAACTGTTGCCGCTATCGATCGCCCCACATGAATTGCAAATGCCACAGGGCTCTCCCTTTTCGGGCTCTTCGCAGTTGAGCACCTTTGCCAAAATGCGCGCAGTCGAGGTTTTGCCAGTGCCACGCGGGCCAGAAAACAAATATGCCTGACCTTCGCGATGGTTGATGACGGCATTTTGCAGCGCACGAACCACGTGCTCTTGACCCTTGAGTTCGTCAAAGCGACGAGGCCTATAGCGGCGATATAACGATTGAACAGCCATCGCCTGCGAGCCTACCTAGACGGTGCCACACCCCCGAAACCTTTTGGCTACCGTTGTATGGGATCAATGATGACTGCACCGCAACTGCCACGTTTTACAGCCAGGCGAATGGCTTCGATTATTGGGTTCGCGATTGCTTCATTCATATATATGGATGGCACAAATATAGGTGGTTTTGGTGCACTTGGAGCGATGGCAAGTGGCGCAGCCGGCACAAATGAAGTCACCACATCCAATCCCGTGCGCAATCAAATCGTGCAGGTGCAGCCTCCGCAAATTCAAATGGTCTTTCGAGACGCAATAGTCGACATCGGCAAGATGGGTCTGACCGTCGTGTGCAATAACGAGTCGGTAGGTATAGCTCTTCCACAACTTGGCGCTGACAGCAAAACTGTTTCAGTTGCGCTCACCACTGCTTTTGCCGCTGGAGAATGTTTAATCGACTGGAAACTTGCTGACGGCTCGCAAGGCTCGATTCCATTTACTTCACAAATTGTTTCCGAAACAACAATTCCTGCTGCCGACGGCGCCGTCACGGACACCACGCTGCCAGCTGTGATTGGTGAAGTTGTGGCGCAGTCTGCAGGTGGTGGGCCACGAGTAGGCGGCTTACTTGGTCTGCTTCGTATCTTTGAATATCTTTTAGTTGCCGCGATCTTTGGTGGATTACTTACCGTGACGCTCGCATGGCCAGAGGGCATCGACTATGGCGTGTGCTTACGATTCTTTCGCATCACCTGGTTGCTTGCCGTAGCAACGATGTATCTCATCGTTGCCATCACTGCAATGCGCAACTCCGACAACACGTTTATTGGTTCGCTCAACCCGTTTAGTTGGTTTGGTGCACTTAACGATGCGGCCAGTTTGATATTGCTGTTGCGATTTGCCCTCGTTATCGGTTCGTTCTGGGTCACATTTCAACCAGCACGCGTTTTCGAGCCTGCCACTCAAGTGCCAGCGATCACTCTCATCACGGTGATGATGGCAACCTTTGGTCTCACACGACTCGGCCAACATGTACCGATCTTCACCTACATCTTTGGCATTGCCCATGCACTTGCAATCGGCATGTGGCTTGGCGGGTTGCTGTTGCTTTCGCGCACGGTGCTCAATGCTCCGGGTGAAGCGGATTTACTAAATGCCGTTCGCGGATTTACGCGCATCTCCGTCACGCTTATTCTTGTCTCAATCGCCACAGGGGTGATGCAGGTATATCTACTCGACAGTTTCAATATTTTTTCTACTGGTCACGGCCGGCTCAACTTGCTCAAACTCATAGTTGTTTCGGGAATGGTATGGATCAGTTTGATGTTCAAGAATTTCGCCGTTACACGACTCTCCAAAGAATCTGAACTCACGAGCAAAATGGCATGGCGATTAAGGCGTGCTGTGTCAACCGAACTTCTCGTTGGCATCCTCGTTCTCGGTTTAACTTCGTGGATGGTGCCAATGCATCCGCCGCAGGCTCGTGCATCAGGTGCTGGACCAACGGTGCCCTACGCGTTTCGTGAAGACCTAAAAAATGATCGCTTTCACGTCATCATCTCGCTCACGCCTGGCTCAACTGGCGTCAATGCAATGCGCATCGAATTGCTCGAGCCATCGCGCATCAACAACTTTGTTGTCAAGCTCATTCCGTCCGAAATTGGTTATGCAGGCATCGCCATCAACGTGCCCCTGAAGCGCAGAGGTGCTGCAATCGTGATGGGTGATGGTTCATTTACATTGCCAGTTGCTGGCGTGTGGTCAATCGAGATCAGTGGTGCAACTACCACGGGTGAATTGATCCCACTTGCCACGACAATAAACATCACCGAATCTGCCGTGGTACCAACAACCACGCTTCCAGCAGAAATAGCACCTGCAACCACTCTTGCTGGCGGTTGATCGGTCGCTAATCTTGACGTGGTGAGTAACAACTCGATGGACGCAAAACTGCAGGACCTGCAGTCTCGTAAAGACCAGGCATACAACGCTGGATCACCCCGCTCGGTCGAGCGCCAACACGAAAAAGGCAAGTTGCTCGCCCGCGAACGCTTAGCGATTTTGCTCGACCCAGACAGCTTTCACGAACTGGATTTGTTGGCTCGCCACCGTGCGCATTCGGCAGGTCTTGAAGAGCACCCATATACCGACGGTGTGATCACGGGTTGGGGCACCATCGACGGTCGCAAGGTGTTTGTATTCAGCCAAGACTTCACGGTCTTTGGTGGCGCACTCGGCGAAGTGTTTGCCGAAAAAATTCACAAGTTGATGGACTTGGCGCTCAAGGTTGGTGCGCCACTCATTGGTCTCAATGACGGAGCCGGCGCGCGCATCCAAGAAGGTGTTGTGTCGCTCGCGAGTTATGGCGGCATCTTTCATCGCAATGTTCAGGCATCTGGCGTAATCCCACAGATTTCGGTAATCCTTGGACCATGCGCTGGTGGCGCTGTGTACTCGCCTGCCATGACCGATTTTATTTTCATGGTGCGCGAGACAAGCCACATGTTTATTACTGGCCCAGATGTTGTCAAGACCGTTACAGGCGAAGATGTCACGCTCGAAGAGTTGGGTGGCGCAATGAGCCACGCATCAAAGAGTGGTGTTGCCACATTTGTGAGTGCCGACGAGCAGTCGTGCTTGCAAGATGTGCGTTTCTTGCTCAGCTTCTTGCCACAAAACAACATCACCGAGCCACCTGTTGGCGAGATCACTGATGACCCTGCTCGTTTGTGTGAATCGTTGCGCACCATTCTTCCTCCGTCGGCCAACCAGCCGTACGACATGAAGAAAGTCATCACCGAAGTGATGGACGATGGCGAATTCTTTGAATACTTTCCTCATTGGGCAAAGAGCATTGTGTGTGGTTTTTCACGACTCAACGGTCAGTCGGTTGGCATCGTTGGTAATCAACCAATGATCTTGGCTGGTGTGCTCGACATCGAGTCGAGTGAAAAGGCTGCGCGCTTTGTGCGCACATGTGATGCATTCAATATCCCAATCATCACGTTTGTTGACGTGCCAGGTTTCCTTCCTGGTGTCGACCAAGAGTACGGCGGCATCATTCGTCACGGCGCAAAGTTGTTGTACGCATACTGCGAGTCGACAGTGCCTCGCATTCAAGTGATCACGCGCAAGGCCTATGGCGGTGCATACGTCGTCATGAACTCAAAGTCGATTGGTGCAGACTTGGCGTATGCATGGCCAACAGCAGAGTTGGCAGTGATGGGCCCGCAAGGTGCAGTCGAGATCGTGTATCGCCGCGAGTTGCAAAATGCGGCCGACCCAGTGGCACGACGTGCCGAGTTGGTGAGTGAATACACCGAAAAGTATTCAAACCCCTACGCAGCAGCCGAACGCGGATATATCGATGACGTCATTGATCCGGCCGAAACACGTATCAAGTTGATCGCTGGTCTGTCGATGCTGCAATCAAAACGCGAAGAGTTGCCACGCCGCAAACACGGCAACATGCCGCTGTAGGAATTTATGCAACACAGTGTCTCTCCGCAGCCTTCCGAACAAGAAGCAATCGCGATTGCCGCTGCATTAGAGGTGTTGTGGCCAAAAGTGCAGCCTGCGACAGAGCACGAAACACCCAATACTTCTTGGCGTTTTAGTGGTCGTTGGTGGAGTGACTCGAGTGTGATCCGGCGATCGCGCCCTGGGTTTTAGTTTTTTGAACCCACCACTTTCAGACATTCGAGTGGTCGACATCTCGACAGTGTTGGCTGGCCCAAACTGTGCGCGTTACCTCGCCGACTTCGGAGCAGACGTCATCAAGGTCGAGCGACCAGACACCGGTGATTCGTTGCGCGGCATGGCGTGGCGCGACCCACGCGACGGAGAAGGTCTGTGGTGGAAACTTGTCAACCGAAACAAGCGCAACATTGCACTTGACCTCAAAGACGAAAGTGATCGTGCGATCTTTTTGCAACTTGTTGATGAAGCACATGTGCTTGTCGAAAACTTTCGCCCAGGCACACTCGAGCGACTCAATCTTTCTCCAGACATGTTGCTTGCGCGCAACCCAAAGCTTGTAATCGTTCGAGTCTCCGGGTTTGGTCAAGATGGCCCCTACGCATCACGCCCGGGGTTTGCATCAATTGCCGAATCAATGGCTGGTCTTGCCGCGGTCAGTGGCGACCCAGATGGCCCACCAATGTTGCCTGCCATTGCGCTCACCGACGAAGCAACTGGCATCACTGCAGCTTTTGCAACCATGGTTGCGTTGCACTCTGGTGTTGGTCAAGTAGTCGATGTCAATTTGCTGACCACGGTATTTCAGTTGATGGGCCCAGTTATTTCTCTTTACAAACTCAGTGGCGAGTTGCAGCCCCGACTTGGATCTGGCTTGCCATATTCAGTTCCTCGCGGTGTCTATCAGTGCAGCGATGAAAAGTGGGTTGGGGTTTCGGCATCAAGCAACTCGGTGGCAGCACGTGTGATGGAAGTGTTGGGTGTTGGTGGCGATGATCGGTTTTCAACATTTGCTGGACGCATGGCCAATCGTGAATTACTCGAACAATTGATGATCGACTGGTGCGCTGCACGCACTCGAGATGAAGTTGTTGCCACTCTCGCTGCAGCAGAAGCAGCCGTTGGTCCAGTTTTTGACATGGCAGACATTGCAACTGACGAGCACTACGCAGCCAGACAAATGATTCCTATCGTTGGGTCAACCCCAATGCAGGGACTCATTGCTCAACTTTCAAAAACACCTGGTGTGCTTGGATGGGAAGGTCGGCCGCTCGACGCAGACCGAGAAGACATCCTTAAGCGCGGATGGAAGCAATAGGGCACGACACACCCGTGCCACCAATGCCGCAATACCCGTTTGGATTTTTCTCCAAATACCTCTGGTGATATTCCTCGGCCATAAAAAACTCGGTTGCTGCAAGGATCTCTGTTGTAATCGCTGGGTATGACGCAGCATTAAGTTGCTCGTTGTATACATCTTTGCTTGCAAGTGCCTCAACTCGTTGAGTTTCCGTCGTGTACATGATCATGCTGCGGTACTGAGAACCCACATCGTTGCCCTGGCGCATGCCCTGGGTTGGGTTGTGTGACTCCCAAAATGTTTTCAACAGCATCTGATAAGTGATTTGTGCTGGATCAAACACCACCTGCACCACTTCGGCATGTCCAGTATCGAGATAGCAAATATCTTTATATGTGGGGTTTGTGGTGTGGCCACCTGCATAGCCAACAGCAGTCGAAGTCACGCCTTCTAATTGCCACAACAAACGCTCGGCACCCCAGAAGCACCCCATTCCAAAGATCGCCGTTTCAAATCCAGTTGGTATTTGTGTTGTCATACTGTCAGGCTAGAGCACAATCATGAGCAACTTTCAACCAATCGTGCGAAATATCGTCGGTACCGATGTGACACGTGTGCTCGAGATTAATAATGCCAACACGCCTGGCGTGAGCGAACTGACACTGTCCGAACTTGAAACTGACATAAAAAATTGTTTGCATGCGCTCGCGATAGAAAACGAACATGGTGAAGTTTGCGCCTTCTGCATCACGTTTGCGCCAGATGCTCCTCATGCCGGAGTCAATCATCAATGGTTTGCTGAACGCTACAAAAGCTTTGTCTATCTCGACCGCATTGCAATCGATTCCAATCATCAGAACCGTGGTCTTGGTGCACTGCTCTACCAAACAGTTGAGCAGCGCATGCTCGAATCGGCAGAGCATTCACTCTTATGTTGTGAAGTGAACCTTGAACCACCAAATCCTGGCTCACTGCGCTTTCACAAACGCATTGGCTTTGTTGAATGCGGAGTGGAGACAACCGGTCCAGGATACGTAGTGACATACCTGCAAAAACTTCTCTGTTAGCGTCAGAATTCATGGAAATCCAGTGCCCTAGTTGTTCAGACACAAATGTGTCGGTGTTAGGGGAATACAAGTTTAATGTTGAATCGGATCGCCATTTTTTTGGTTCCCCAAATCTTTCACAATGCTCTCAATGCGAATTGGTTTTTGCTTGGCCAATGCCCGACCTGACATCACTTGAAGAGTTTTATACAAATATTTACAGAGCCAAAGGCCGTCCCCACTTCTTCGATCTTCGATTTCCACCGCTGCCAAATGAGCGTCACTTCAGTTATATATCAACACTGAGTTCAGCAGTAAACATTCAAGACATACGAAACGTTCTGGAAATTGGTCCTGGTGCCGGAGAAATTGGGATGCTTCTCAAGGCTGCAAATCCGCACGTCACGATTTACTGCATTGAGCCAGACCTGCATTCGCAAGAAATTCTTCGAGAACGGGGATATACACCCACCGGCCAACTCTCTGAAATACCTCACGATCTTGACTTGGTAATGGCATTTCACTCACTTGAGCACTTCACATCAGTGGATGGATTTGTGCAACTCTTCGAGCAACGCATTAAACAAACAGGTGTCCTCTTCCTTGAAGTTCCAAATTGCCCAACAGAACACGGGTTTCTCAACCGACCCTACGACTCTCCGCATCTACTTTTCTTTAATGCACGGAGTCTCAGTGACTCTCTAGCCCGTCGAGGATTTACAGAGATTAATGTGCATACGTCCGGTCACACACTCTCCTACGAATTTGGGCTTGGGGAGAACTGGCTAAAACAATATTCATCCTGGAAAATTGATAGTCCCAAGCCGAAGCTTTCCGTTGGGTTGATCGCACGAAAACTGACACCCATTAGCGTGCGAAAACGTATTCAAGGGTTTAGACGCTCACAGCAAGCGGCAGATTTGTCCGATCGTGTGCAACATCACATGCATAATCGTTCTGAAGCGTGGTTGCTACGCGGGGTATTTACTCCAAAGTAAATCTGATGGTGCGCTCGGCCGGAGTCGAACCGACAACCTTCTGATCCGTAGTCAGATGCTCTATCCATTGAGCTACGAGCGCTTAACAGTGATTCAGTCTACTTGCCACCGCGATAACGGCTACACGAATTTTTCTACTCCCAAGGACCCCAACCGTTGTTGCGCTGGTACATACGGTAGGCAGCGGCTGCATTGAGTCGAGGGTCGAGCAATTGATTGGCCGAGGTAACGCCGACTTCGGGAAGCCACAATTTGTGCCAGCGATAGTAAATCTGGAAGAGGCCATAGCAACACTTACTGCGATTGATGACCCTGGGTTGATATTTGCTTTCTCGGTACGCAATGAAGAGTGCGCGCTCCTCCAGGTCATCGGGCCATGCATCTCTAATGATTTGAATAACTTCTGCTTGTGTGTACTTGGGAATGGTGGGGGTGGTTGCAACTGGTGTTGACTGACCAGGCACACATACTTCGTCACCAATCAAAATTTT
>JBJOEQ010000036.1:0-9862 GCA_046049195.1 Actinomycetota bacterium
AGTGGAATTGGTACATGTTGTTGCACGTCAGTCCAAGTAGCGACAAGTGATGAACCAATTAATTTTTCGATCTCTGACTGAAGGCTCAATGCACCGCCATCTAGTATCAAAAAAACTTTGGCAGTTCCGAAAGATGCGACTTCGGCTGTCAAAGTGCTTCGTACGCCAGGGCCGAAAACCATTCTGCGGTCATGTTGCGCATAAGTAAATGAAGTGACGGTCATTGGGCCGCCTGCAGTACGCGCAAAGTTTCAAGTTCGTTTGCGGTGACAGTTTCAGTAACTAAAAGTGTCGGTGCCACCCGTAGTTGCCAACCGGTGTTCAGGATGCATTGTTCTGGGGTAACTCCTGGATGCACTTGAGTAAGTACGAGTTCACACGTTTCTGGGTCTGGTTCCATTACACCTAAATCGGTGATCACAATCCGAGGTCCACCGCCTCGTAATCCGAGACGTTCCCGATGTCCTCTACCTTCGCCAAAACCAATCGACGATCGAAAATCAACTTTGTCAACAAACGATCGTTTCGATTGACGCATTATCACCATCACTTGGCCGGCGGCAGACGCAATTTCTGGCGCACCACCCGCACCAGGCAACCGCGTTTTAGGCGCGTCATAAGAGCCAATAACTGTCGAATTAATATTTCCAAATTTGTCTAACTGAGCCCCACTTAAAAACCCAATGTCAATACGTCCTGCTTGCAGCCAATATGCAAAAATTTCGGGGACACTTACAACCGAGTCGGATGTATCGGCCAATTCCCCGTCGCCGATTGACAATGGCAAACGAGTTGGTTTGGATCCAATGCAACCCGATTCGTATATTAAAACTGGTTCTGCCTGATAAAGACGTCGTGCAAGGTTTGCGGCAGTGCTTGGCAAGCCAATACCCACGAAGCACACACCTTTGCCGGCAGCAGCCGCATTACCCAAGGCTCGTGCAGCATTAACGATCATCAATTCGTCCGTAGTGATATTCAGCGTGCTATTCACCTGCTACCACCAGTCGACCAAGACCCACCGAATCGCAATACTGTGCAAAATCAGCGGTACCAATAATGTGCTGCGAAATCCACTCGAGAAATAATTCTCGATCCTTGGCGATGTCATCCCATGCCTTATAAAAAGCGTTGTCTCGCTCGCTATACCCGCTTGCATAACTCGGATGTGCTCCATTTGGAACACAGCACACTGCACCCACCACCCAACTTGGCAGAACGATTGAGCCAGCAATTGGAGAAAGCTCATCGACAATTTCTTCAACCGTCACAATCGACGCTTTTGCGGCAAGCACTGCCTCGCGTTGCACTCCCAGCAATCCCCAGAGTTGAACATTGCCATTTTTGTCTGCACGTTGTGCATGGATAAACGTGACATCTGGGTTGATGGCAGGAACTGCAGTGAGATCTTCACCGGTGAATGGGCACTTGATTGTTTTGATTGATGCTGTTTGCTCAACTAAATCAGTGCCGACATAACCGCGCAACACACCAAACGGCAAACCAGATGCGCCTGCAACATATCTTGCAGCCATTCCAGCATGACTGTGTTCTTCGATTTCGATCTTGTGTGGCCAACCATTTTCTACAGCGTCACGAAATCGCTGCAATGACCCGACACCAGGGTTGCCACCCCAAGAGAATGTAAGTTTTGCCGCGCACCCTGCTCCAATCATCTGGTCGTAAATCATGTCCGGCGTCATTCGAATGACATGCAGATTGCGACGACCTTGGCGAATGATTTCATGTCCGGCCGCATGCGGGATGAGATGAGTAAATCCTTCCATCGCGATAGTCGATCCATCGCGCACATGACTTTCTACTGCGTCAGAAAGAGAGAGTATCTGGGCCATTATTTACTCGCCTTATCGCGGGGATACCACGGTGGGAGTTTTGCATCGACATTTACCCAAATGCTTTTTGCTTCGGTGTATTCACGAATAGCTTCGAAACCCATCTCGCGCCCGTAGCCCGACTTTCCGGTTCCACCAAATGGAGAGTTTGGACTCACACGCTTGTATGAATTGATCCACACCATGCCACTGCGGATGTTTGATGCAACGCGATGCGCACGGGACAAGTCGTTTGTCCACAGCCCACCACCAAGTCCGTATTCGGTCGAATTTGCGATGTCAAGTGCTTCTTGCTCTGTTGCAAAAGTAGTGACTGTGACAAATGGTCCAAACACTTCTTCATGACACACACGACTGTTGTTATCGCGCACCCTGACAACAGTCGGCAACACATAGCAACCGTTGCGAAGTTCTGGTTCGTCAGGTGCTTTACCCCCAGCAAGTATCTCGCCACCTTCACTAATTGCAATCTTTACGTAATCAAGAACTCGGTCTCGATGCATCGCGGATGTAAGCGGACCCATCTCGGTCGTTGCATCAAGTGGGTTACCCAATTTGATCGACTTGGCAAGTTTCACAAACTTGTTCACGAATTCTTCAGCGATGCCCTCTTGCAGAATCAATCGACTACCGGCAATGCATGCTTGACCTTGATTGTGGAAAATTGCAAATGCGCTTCCATTAACTGCTGCGTCAATATTTGCGTCGTTAAAAACGATATTGGCACCTTTGCCACCGAGTTCAAGTTGTACGCGCTTCAAATTGCCTGCCGAATATTCAACAACTTTTCGACCAGTTACTGTCGAACCAGTAAATGCAATCTTTGCAACATCGTCATGACTCGCAAGTCGTTCACCTGCCGTGTTGCCAAATCCAGGCACGATGTTGACGACGCCTGCAGGGAATCCAATCTCGCGCATCAATTCGGCAAGTCTCAAACTTGTGAGCGGAGTGAGTTCGCTGGGCTTGAGCACACATGTATTACCGGCAGCAAGTGCTGGACCCATCTTCCAACTACAAAACATCAGCGGAAAATTCCACGGCACGATTGCCCCGACAACTCCAAGCGGTTCGCGAACGACATAATTCAAAAATCCAGTTTCAACTGGCATAACGTCGCCCTGAATCTTGTCGGCCATGCCTCCGAAATATCTAAAACAAGCGGCAGTTCGCGGAACATCCAAAAATCTCGAGTCTTTGATTGGGTGACCCGTATTCAGACTCTCTAATTGCGCAAACTCTTCCAAATTTGATTCAAGTGCGTCAGCAAGTTTGAGCAACAGCCGCCCACGTTCTGCTGCTGGTGTCGCTCTCCATTTAGGAAATGCCGCCTTTGCCGCAGCAACGGCTAAATCAATGTCTGCCTGACGCCCCTCGGCAATTTCGGTAATAACTGAGCCATCATGAGGGTTGAAAACTGGAAGACGATTTCCTCCAACAGCATCAACAAACTCACCGTTGATAAACAGCTGGTTTTGCACAAAATTCGTTCTAGAACGTGACCGGATATTGAGGTGCTTTGCCGCTTGCGATCAAGTCAGGCAAATCGGCTGAGTTGTTCTCCCATACCAACAGCATCGAACGCTTAGAACTAAAGCCCTGGTGGCGAATATCAGCGGGCATTGCTGCGCAATCTCCAGCTTTCATCACAACCTTTGCTCGTGGCGAACCAGTCTCACGGTCGGCCACGTCCCACGTAATTTCATCTGACAACTGAATGAACCATTCAACGCGGTCATTGCCGTGGACGATTGGCAAAATGTATTCCTCGGTTGTTGGACAGTACAGACTTTCTTTGCACACGCTCACGACCGATGGATTCCATGTCACGTTTGAACGTGAGAGGTATGCAAACAAATTGAATGCAGCGATCTCGCTTTCAAAGCCAGGCTCTGCATGCACTTCTGGTTCGCTCTGCGGCACATCTTCAAACATTCGATTGATTGGGTGTCCGGTTGCGTCACTCCGAATTTGTTCATCGCCTTGCACACCCACCATGCGTTGTGCAGCGACACGCCTACGGGTCACTGCTTCAGTATTACTACCCGACTTATTGCCCCATGGGGCCTGTGTTTCGGCAGGACTTGCAAAAGGATCAAATGTTGAGTTGGTCCAATTGTCGAGCATCGTATGAAACGTGTTGCGAATGACCGGTGTCTCAAAATTCTGCAAGTAGTCAATCTCTGCTTTTCTAAAGGCCGCATTAAATCGACCAGCAAATAAATCAACGTTGCCGTAATGATTGATCGTTCCAACTACGTGATCGAAGTTGACTGTGCCATAGAAAAAGTCCCATGCGCAATCGCGTTGTAATGCGCGCAAGAAATCGTCAATGCTGATTGTGTGCGAGCCAGTTGGCCAGGTCACGTGCGCAAAGTATTCGTCGCGCCTGAAACTAAAATTGCCAAGTGCGTAGTTGTTATAACCAAATTCATTCGGTCCACTTGTATTTACTTCTGATGCATGTGCTGTTGTCATGACATGTTCTCCTTTAACTCAGACAAATCTGGGCCCAGCGTTGCTTGGTGAGGTCACCAACAATCGTCTGCTGAAGTAGTACTCCAGTTGTTTTAGCCGTAAATGAATAGGCACTTCCTTTTGGCAATAAAGCCTGATGTCCTTGTTGCAAGACAACGTGTCCCATTTTCTTTCCTACGGGATCACCATTCACTGCAATTGATCCACCTTTTCCTGATTGCGCAAGTGGCTTGTCAAGCTTCACGTAGTCAATGCGCACACTTCCATCCATGCACAACACTGTTTCGTCATGGTCGCATGTAAACCAACCGCTTTTACCCTCAGCGCGGATTGCTTCCAGCACATATTCTTGATTGATGCCGACGGCTACTTTTTCCCATGGCTGAGATTTGTTTGCAACTTCAAACATGTTTGAAAATACATAATGCTTTGCATCATCGTCGATGATGTCAATGTGGCCTTTTTCGTACTTGCTCAAAGAACCAAAAATTGTCTTGTAAGTCATAACCCCCCAGATTGACTTGTGTTCGCTGTGCGTACAGCTGTACGCTTGTAGAACATTCTTACAGGAGGCAATCTACATTGTCAAACGAAACGGACACTTCTAGAGATTTCGTTCAATCTTTGGCCCGAGGATTACTCGTCATTCGCGCTTTTTCGGCCGAACATCCGTCTCTTACGTTGGCCGATGCCGCTCGACTCACTGGTCTTACTCGAGCAACCGTGCGACGCAGTCTCCATACCCTGCAAAAACTTGGCTATGTCATCACCGACGGCCGCCAATTTGAACTGACCCCCAGGGTTTTAGATCTCGGATATGCATACCTCTCTTCGGCCCAAATCGGCGACATCGCCCAACCATTCATGGAAGCGCTATCTGCTCAAATCAATGAATCGGTATCAGTTGCAGTGTTAGACGAATTCGACATCGTCTATGTCGCACGAATGCCGACGAAACGAATCATGCGCATTGGACTCTCTCTCGGCTCGCGCCTGCCTGCCCTCGTTACGTCAATGGGTCGCATGATCGTCGCCGACCTCCCACCGGCAGAGCAAAAAGCCTTCGTCAAAGCGGCACCAATGCCAAAAATGACAAATAAAACATTGACGAATAAGGAAGACCTGCAAAAAGCCCTCGTCAAAATCCACCAACAAGGGTGGGTTCTACTTGATCAAGAACTCGAAGACGGGGTGAGATCAATCGCGGCGCCCATCCATGACAAGACGGGACGAACTGTCGCTGCCATCAATGTGGGCACTCAAACCGGAAGGGTTTCAATGAAACAGCTTTCAGAAGAGTTCCTGCCCTTGTTAGTTAAAACAGCGGCAGGAATCTCGTCCGCAATGTCTCGCCGCTAAGGTTTTTCCATTGTTTTTGTGCTTCCGTATAGCCTTTACTTGACATCATTTGGTCACGGCTCTATCGTTCGCCGATAAGGTTATGTCCATCAAGCGGACACCTGTCCAAAGGAGAAACTATTCATGTCAACTAACAATCTCATTCCAAGCGGACTTCATCACAACGCGTACTTGACTAAAGACCAAGAAGCAAATCGCAAGTTCTACGAAGAGTTGATCGGTTTGCCACTCGTGGCAACTTGGTCAGAAACAGACGAACTATTTGGTGCAGAGCGTGTTTATAGCCACACCTTTTACGGTCTCGGCGATGGCAGTGGTCTCACCTTCTTCCAGTTTGCAAACAAATCAGACCAGGATCAATTTGATCCATCGCTCACTCCTTCACCATTCCGTCACATTGCACTCAATGTGACTGCCGAGTTGCAAGCCGCAATTTTTGATCGCTTGCAAAAGGCGCAATGGAAACCAGAAGGTACGTATGTTCTCGAGCATGGTTATTGCAGGTCGATGTACACCGAAGATCCAAATGGCATGTTGCTTGAACTCACCGTTGATGCACCAAACGCCAAAGAGATTTCCGAAGTACGAAAAGCCTCTGCTCATAAAGATCTCGAGAAGTGGCTCGCAGGAGACCACACCAGCAACAACGTGTATCGCTAGATCAATTCGGACTCTCTGCACGAATTGATGTCAACCTCTCGCAAGCCGCTCGACGGCATAATCGTTGCTGATTTTTCGCGAGTTTTGGCTGGGCCATATTGCTCAATGCTGTTGGCCGACATGGGCGCAACAGTCATCAAGGTTGAGAGCCCTCAAGGCGACGACACTCGCACATGGACACCGCCAACACACAACGATGTCGCCACGTATTACATGTCAATTAATCGCAACAAGCGATCAATCGTGCTCGATTTTGCTCTTGAAGAAGATCGCAAAGTCGGCCTTGATCTCATCAAGCGCGCCGACATCTTCATTGAAAACTTCAAAACAGGTGGACTCAAAAAGTTTGGTTTTGACTACGAATCAGTAGCACCGATCAATCCAGCGTTGATCTACCTTTCCATCAGTGGTTTTGGCACAGCAGAGGGTGCGTGGCTTCCCGGTTATGACTTGATCGTGCAAGCAGTGTCGGGACTCATGAGTCTCACCGGTGAACCAGATGGTCCTCCATTTCGTGCCGGTATCTCAGTGTTTGATGTGATGGCTGGTCTACATGGTCTCATCGGAGTGCTCACCGCACTTCACCAACGTCACAACACGGGGCTTGGTCAACATGTGGAAGTCAACTTGTTGTCGTCTGCCATGTCTGGACTTGTAAATCAAACAGCGGCGTACGCAGCAGCGGGCGTCGTGCCGTTTCGCATGGGTAACGCGCACCCAAGCTTGTTTCCCTACGAAGCACTGCCAACAAAAGATCGCGACCTCATCATTGCTGCAGGCAATGACAAACAGTTTCGAGCACTGTGCAAAGTTCTCGAGATTGAGTATGTTGCAGACGATCCGCTTTTTAAGATCAATGCCGATCGCACGAAGAATCGTGAATTGCTGCGACCACTCCTGCTTGCCCGTCTGGCCGAGTGGGCTGCGGACGATCTGTTTATTGCGCTCAACAAAGTGGGCGTGCCATGTGGACCAATCAATTCCATCGGTGATGGCGTTGAACTTGCCGAAAAATTGGGTCTCAAGCCGCGTGTGGTTGTCGGAGAAGGTGACCGCGAAGTCACTCTTATTCGTAACCCAATCACATTGAGCGAAGGCGAAATTTCTTACACTCTCCCGCCGCCACTACTTGGTGAGCACTCTGACGAGATCCGTCAGTGGCTAAAAGAAAGCGAGAAGAGTTAATCAACATGACCATTGAACAGAAATACCAAACAGGAATCGGAACCTCTAACGCTGATTCGATCACGCTTCTTGGAAAAGACTTGGCATCAGAAATTCTTGGCAAAGTTTCATTTGGCGATCTTGCCTTTTGGCTGATCGCCAAACGCCGCCCAACTGCAGGCGAACTCGTCATCTTCGAAGCAGTGCTCGCATCATTGGCCGACCACGGCTTTACCCCAACTGCCATTGCTGCACGACTCACCTATACCAGTGCCCCCGACTCACTACAGGGTGCTCTCGCCGCTGGTCTGCTTGGTGGCGGCTCACGATTTCTTGGCGTCACTGAAGATTGTGCAATTTTTCTCAATCAACACATCAAAGCACTTGCCAACATTCCAACCACTGAAGCAGGGTGGGACGAAGTTGCAAAAAATGTTGTCATCAGCACCCGCGAATTAAAGAAGTTTGTTCCGGGCTTAGGGCATCCTGTGCACAAAGTGCAAGATCCACGCACGCCCGTGCTCTTCGCTCTTGCGCACGAACACAAAACTTTTGGAAATCACCTCAGTTTGTTTGAAGCAATCGGCCGCGTGCATCCACAAATCCTCAACAAGACATTGCCGCTCAATGGCGCAGGTGTTTGCGGTGCAGCACTAGCCGACCTCGGTCTCCCCATGGGCGTGCTTAGGGGCGTTGCGCTACTTGCGAGGTGTGCAGGCCTACTTGGGCATCTTGTCGAAGAACAAGAGAACCCGATCGGTATAGACGTTTATATGTCAGTCGACCGCAATATCGATTACCAGCCACCCACGGCTTAACTCTGCGAATTCCCGCAGTCAGAGTGATTGCAATTTTTTCGTGGTGTGTTATTCTGTCCACATAACGGACAACCGTCCGTAGATACTGGGGGTATCAGTAATGAGCAAAATGGGAATAAACGCCAGTCCACGCTGGCACAAGTGGGTAGAAGGTCATCCAATCGCAGGTCTCGCTTTAATCGGTGTGATCGCAACACAGTTGGGCACGTACTTCGGTTACTGCTTTAAGGCAATTGGCCTACCAACGTTGCCATGGCCTGCATATAACGGCGCATTAATTGGTGGAGCAGATACATGGGGCAGCCCAATCTCGCAATACTTTGCCGGTCAATCAATTCACTTCGTCAATGGCATTGTTTTCGCAATCTTGTACGGTGTGCTCGCACACTCACAGTTGCCAGGCAAGCATGTTGTCAAGGGTCTCGTCTATGGCGTGATCATGACCATTGTCAGTGTCGGATTCTTGGTTCCTTATGCCTATGTTCCAAAAATGGGCTACGGATTATTCCTGATGGACGGACCTGATGGTTGGAAGCTTCCAGCTGGTGTGTTGCTCTGGCACCTCATCTACGGATTCTTCCTTGGAACGTTGTTCCAGCCGAAAGACGAAAACTAAGAACGTATCTACCCAGATATAAGTCAATAACTGGCCCGGTGCGCACAATGCGCGCCGGGCCAGTTGTTATTTAGACCCACTGCTGCACACCCAGAAAGATCACCTCATGAATCGCCAATCTCGCACAATCCCCTCCACACATACCGGCAGCCTTCCTCGCCCAGACGATCTCATCAAATTGATGTTTGCGATTAATGATGGAATCCCCGTCGATCATGCCGCGCTTGATACCAGCATCAATCATGCAATTGACGAAGTAGTTCGCAAGCAAGTAGAGGCCGGTGTCACAATCATCAACGACGGCGAAATGTCAAAGCCGTCGTACGCCACATACGTGAAAGACAGACTCTCAGGTTTTACCGGCGAGTCAGTGCAGTCTTACTTCTTTGAAGACCTCGTTGACTTTCCCCGTAGCGCCGAAGCAGTAGCTGGCAACCCTGGTCGTCGCAAACGTTCTGCCCCAGCCTGCGTCAGCCCGATTGAAGTCATTGACCGCCATGCCGCGGTAAAAGACATGACCGAACTCAGTCGAGCAGCAAAAGCCAACAATCACAAAGACATCTTCACGTCCGCCGCATCACCAGGTGTCGTCTCACTCTTTTTTGGTAACAACTTTTATAAAACTCGCGAAGAGTATGTGTTTGCAATTGCCGATGCAATGCGTTTTGAGTACGAAGCAATTGCTGCTGCTGGCGCAACTGTGCAAGTTGACTGTCCAGACCTTGCGATGGGCCGTCACTCTGCATACGCCAAACTCGACCGCGAAGAGTTTCGTGCAACGATCCGCACCAACATCGAGGCTCTCAATCATGCCGTGCGCAATATCCCTGCCGAACAACTGCGTATGCACTTGTGCTGGGGTAACTATCCAGGCCCTCATCACCACGACATTTCAATTGCCGACATCATCGACA
>JBJOEQ010000037.1:0-33849 GCA_046049195.1 Actinomycetota bacterium
AAAGCCGCTGCCCGCTAGGGTTTGCTAGGAAATAGGGGCTGTAGCTCAGTTGGCAGAGCGGTACGTTCGCAATGTACAGGCCAGGGGTTCAATTCCCCTCAGCTCCACGCCAACGGCGACACAACACGAATAGGGGATCATCAAGTGGCACTTAGTTGGACAGAAGCGAACGCAGCAGTAACTGCGCCAGGACAAATCTTTGAATTGATCGACGCTGAAGTGATGGGCGTTAAGACACAAATTTTTAAAAATGCACCACCGCACCTCGGATTAGTTTTTGCTGGCGCACGTGGCCATGGTGACAAAACATTTTTGGTCTACGAAGGCGAAACGTGGTCGTTTGCAAAGACGATGGATCATGTTGACGCACTTGCGGCGCTACTCGTAAATACCTATGGCGTGAAAAAAGGCGACCGTGTGGCGGTTGCAATGCGCAACTATCCAGAATGGGTGATCTCATTTGCCGCAATCATTTCGGCAGGTGCAGTCAACGTGTCGATGAACTCGTGGTGGACAGAAGACGAAATGAATTTTGCACTTGAAGACTCTGGTGCGACCGTGTACATCTGTGACGAGGAGCGCTATGCAGTTGGTGCCGCAACTTGCACCAAGCACGGAATCAAAGTGCTTGTAGTGCGCACCGACAAACCTATGCCTGCAGGCGTTGACAAGTGGGAAGAAGTGTTGCCACTTGGTGCCGCGCATCCAGGCGCAGAGATCAACCCCGACGATGATGCAACTATTTTGTACACCTCGGGTACAACTGGCCGACCAAAGGGTGCAGTATCAACTCATCGCGCGATCGTCTCGTCGTTGATGGGCTTCTCGTCGCGAAATTCAGTGCTTACGCTCTCAGGCACAAAACTCAAAGACGTAACTGGTCCAGAAATTCCAACATCGTTTATTTTGATTGTGCCGCTGTTTCACGTAACTGGTTGCGTGCCCGTGATGATGAGCTGCTTTATTGCCGGCCTCAAACTTGCGATTATGTATAAGTGGGACGCCGAGAAAGCTCTCGAGATGATTGAACGTGAGCAGATCACCAACTTCGTTGGTGTGCCAACGCAGAGTTGGGACTTGGTCAACTCGCCAGCCTTCGACAAGTACGACACATCAAGCCTTCGTGCAGTTGGCGGCGGCGGTGCACCGTCACCAACAAGCCTCGTGGGCAAGGTCAATGACAAAGTCAAAAACGGAAGCCCGCAGTTGGGCTACGGCATGACCGAGACAAACGCATTTGGCCCTGGCATCACCGGTTCTGACTACTTGGCTCACCCAACTTCAACAGGTCGTGCGGTGTTGCCGATGCGCGTCGAGATTCGCGACGAAGAACTCAATGCATTACCAGTTGGCAAATCGGGCGAGATCTGGTTCTTCGGACCAATGTTGATTCGTGGCTACTGGAATCGTGCTGACGCAACAAAGGAAACAATCGTTGACGGCTGGTTGCGCTCAGGCGACTTGGGTCGACTTGACGAAGAGGGTTTTGTCTACGTGGAAGATCGCGTGAAGGACATGATCTTGCGTGCTGGCGAAAACATTTACGGCGCAGAAGTTGAAAGCGCAATTTATGAGCACCCCGCCATTCACGAAGCTGCCGTATTTGGTGTGCCACACGAGCGACTTGGTGAAGAAGTGGCTGTTGCGATTTACCCCAACGACAACACGACCATTACTGCTGAAGAATTGTGGGCATTTCTTGACAACAAGATTGCCAAATTCAAGATTCCTACTCAGGTTGTGATCATCAATGAGCCTTTGCCGCGCAACGCTGCAGGCAAGTTTTTGAAGCGCGACTTGCAACAGCAGATCGTAAAAGGAACTCTCGTTCCTACAAAACGATAGTTATTGCTCTTCGGGCGGTCGCACGTTCCGAAACTGGGCGAGTAATAACAAGTCATAGATGATCTTGAGTGCCGCACATGCAAGTAGCGGCCATCCAAAATTGGATTGATCGAGCATCCACCCTGCTGCAATAGGAGGAAGTGCCGTTGCTAGGCTGCGCGGCACATTGGTGATGCTGGCTGCAGCTGCACGCTCTGGCGGAGTCACGACTGCCATCACATAGCTCTGACGTACTGGCACATCCATTTGTGAAAGCAGTCCACGCAAAATAAATAGTGTCATTGCAAGCCAAACATTTGGCATAAACACGACACCTACGAGCAACAAGCTTGCTGGAATATGTGTGAAGACCATGGTGCGCACAAGACCAATGCGTTTGGCAACGCGCACTGAAAGCAACGAAGAGAATGCAGAGAGCACTCCAGTTGCAAAGAAGATTGCACCCAACGTGCTGACGGCAAGATCAAATTTGTGAAAGACCCACAGTGCAAAGATCGCTTGCGTAGCAAACCCGCCACCGAGTGAGTCGAGGCTAAACAGCGCAGCAAGTTTGTATACGACACGCCGTGATTCGGTAAGTGCATGTGCACTATTAGTTGGGTGAGTGTTGGCGTGGCTGGATAATCGTTGATATATGAACAGCACAGCAACTCCTGCAAGTGCATACATCATGAACGTCGATCTGTACCCGGTGAGGGAACTGTGGTGGTAACGCAGGGCAAGCCAGAGCGGAATGCCTGCACAGAGTGCTCCAATCGAACCCACAAGAGCGCCACTGAGGTTGTAGAGGGCAAACATTGCGGTTCGATCAGTGTCTGAAACCGATTGCGAAACGGCTGCCTGCTCTAGTGGCAAAAACATACTCACGTCACCAGCCGATGGATTCATTGTGCCCAAGAATCCAATAACAAGTAGCGCAACGAAGCTTGTTGTAGCACCAAATGCAAAGCCGGTTGCAATCATGATGCATGATGCATAAATGAGCAGACGAGCTGGTGCAATTCGGTGGGCAATGAGGCCAGTACCAATTGTAAAAATGGCAGAGCCAAAAAGTGATGCAGTGATCACTGCGCCAATTTGAACACCGCTGAAGCCAAGTGCCACCAGATATGCCGGCAACATCACGTAGACCATGCCATCGACGAAACCACGAATGCCACGTGTGCCAATGATCATTCGGCCATCGGTGGTTGCGCTTGCAGGTATGGAAAGCCAACCAGATCTCACATATGCACGGTAGTTGCTTGACCAACTAGTGTCTTGTCACGTGCCACCAATTGATCTGACCCGTGACGACGGGGTTCGTTACGACGCTGTTGCTATCGGAAACGCATTGGTGGACGTGATCGCTGCAGTTGAAGATCAGTTTCTCGACGTTGAGCAAGTCGTGAAGGGCTCGATGACGTTGGTGGATGCCGAGCGCTCGGCGCATCTGTATTCGCGTATCACCAAGCCAACACAAACGAGTGGTGGTTCGGCAGCCAACACTGCGTACGGGCTCGCGAGTCTTGGCGGGCGAGCGGGATTCATTGGCAAGATTGCCGATGACGATTTGGGTCGCGTATTTGGCAACGACATGAAGACAGTCGGTGTTGGGTTTCACCCAGGAGTCACATCGACAACCGAACCAACCGGTCGTTGCATCATTGCAGTCACCCCCGACGGTCAGCGTTCGATGAGCACATTCTTGGGTGCAGCAAGTTTGCTTGATCCTGCAGATATTTCGCGCGAAGCAGTTGCATCTGGCGCCGTGTTGTTTCTTGAGGGTTACCTGTTTGACCGTGATTTAGCAAAAGAAGCATTTCGCACAGCATCAAAATATGCGCATGAGGCTAGCCGCAAAGTTTCACTCACTCTTTCGGATTCGTTTTGTGTTGACCGCCACCGCGAAGATTTCATGGCGCTCATTAAGAACGACATTGATATTTTGTTCTGCAATGAATTTGAGTTGCAGTCGCTCTACCAAACAAGCTCGTATGAAGAGGCACTTGGAAAGTTGCGACATGATTGCGAGTTTGGCGCTGTCACTCGCGACAAGCGAGGCTCGGTTGTTATCAACGGCGACGATGTCGTGCACATCGAGCCTGAACCTGTAGATCAGGTGGTCGATGCAACTGGTGCTGGCGACATGTACGCGGCCGGCTTTTTGTATGGCTTTACGCGAGGCATGAAGATTGAAGATTGTGGAAGACTCGGTTCGCTCTCGGCATCAGAAGTAATTACGCATGTTGGTCCACGCCCATTAGTGCAGCTGAGCAGTCTGATTCCAAACCACCTACGCTGATACGCATGGCAACTGATTCGCACGACAACCTGACAGTTCTTGGCTCGACAATTCGTCATGCCATTGACCACGTAGAAGTGTTTCCTGCACCAGCCCACGTGACGTTGGTGCGATTTACGACTGACGAAGTGACATCGATTTGCCCGGTCACATCTCAACCCGACTTGTCACACGTAACAATCGAATTTAAACCTGATCAACTGTGTATCGAGTCGAAGTCGCTCAAGTTGTACCTGTGGCGCTTTCGCGACATGGCCGTGTTTGCCGAGGCACTTGCTGCCGAGATTGCCAATGAAGTGATGACCACTGTCAAACCAATGTGGGTCAAAGTTGAACTCACGCAGCGTCCGCGCGGCGGCATTGAAGTGCACGCAGTTGCCGAACGCAACCGCTAAATAACTACGCCTCTTCGTCGGCTGGCACAAACTTCAAATTGAGGTCTCCAAGATTGATCAGCGTTGAGGCGACCCAATGCCCAAGTGCGCCAAAGTGTTCATCTAACACCGCGCTTGTGCCATCTTGCAAAGTTTCTTCCGCCAATTCGTATTCGCCTTCATAAGTAATTTCGAGCGCAAAGTCGGTGTTGTCGCTAGAAGTTGGATGACTCATTTCGATCGTGATGTTGTCGCGCTCGAGTTTGCCATTGCCAACAACTGGGCTGTACATGACCGCCACATCGTCGACAACTGATGGGTCTGGTTGCTCGGCGAGTCGCTGAATGCGAAACACGACTTCGATTTCGATGGATGGATTGTGGTCAAGTATTTCTTCCACATACCAACTGCGATATGCGGCTTGGCTGCGACTTGGCCAGTTGAAAGTGATGTGTGCAACTACCCGCGGTGGTTGGCCTTCGCCGGGCAAGCCATAACTCGTTTCCCACACCAAGTCACCGAGCAAGATGTCGGACTGCAAATGTTCTTCAAACGCTTGACGCTCAAGAAATGCATTGCCAAAAGCGTCGCGAAGTGCGCTGATTGCATCGGTGAAGACATGGTCGAGCATGCGTATTTAGAGTAGTCGCTAACCTTGAGCCATGGCATTGGTCTTACTTAATATTGCAGATGGTGTAGCAACACTCACACTCAACAACCCAGACGAGCGCAACACAATGACTGCACCGATGGTTGCCGAGATCGTTGCGGCAATGGACCGCATTGAGAGCGACAGTGCAGTTGGCGCACTCGTGGTGACAGGTACCGCCCCCGCGTTTTGTGCAGGAGCCAATCTTGGAAACCTGGCAGAAGCCGACGGCGAATCGCTCGGCGTGATCTACGAAGGTTTCTTGCGCATAGCGCGCAGCCCGTTGCCAACGATCGCTGCGGTCAATGGTGCTGCAGTTGGGGCAGGAATGAATTTGGCACTTGGATGCGACGTGCGAATTGCTGCCAAACGAGCCAAGTTTGATACACGATTTTTGCAACTCGGCATTCATCCGGGTGGTGGACACACATGGATGCTGCGTCGCATTGTTGGACCACAAGTGACTGCAGCAGCGGTGCTGTTTGGTGAAGCGCTGGACGGCGCCGAAGCACAACGAGTTGGCCTCGCGTATCGCTGCGTTGAGGATGCAGACTTGCTTGCCGTCGCTCACGAGATGGCGGCCCGTGCTGCGAGCGCACCACGCGAACTTGTGATTGAAACCAAGAAAACTCTTGCGGCAATGGCCGATGTGCAAACTCACCCAGACGCCGTGGCGCGCGAACTTACCCCGCAATTGTGGAGCACCCGCCAACCCTGGTTTGCCGAGCGTTTGGCTGCGCTGCAAGCAAAAATCACCAAAAAGTAGGTACAGGGAGCTGATAGCGCCAAAGTCGCGCGGGTGTCGGCCGTGGGTGTACGGTAAAACCAAGGGGAGCTAGCAGTGTCGAATTCGTCAGTATCGAGAGATATGAAAGGCGGGGGAAGCAATGAGCAAGCGTCATAAACACCGACAAGTGGTGTTGCCACCAACAATTGAGACTCGGGCACACGCTCACAATGAGCGTCACCGAGTGAACTCAGAGTTGCATCTGGTGACCAACATGGTGAGCCACGGAGTAGAGCCCGATGATGTCATCGAACCTGGTCCTGCGTGGAAACCACTGCATCATCACGATGCGGAAATTGGTATTGAGCATTCGCGCAAACAAGTCATCAAGCATTGGAAGACAAAAGCTTGGAAGCGACGCAAGGTTGTGCGCAAGCAGCGAGTGCTCGAGATAGAACATCTGCGCGACATCGCATAAATATTTCTAGATCTTGATTTTTATTGCAGCCACTCAGCGCTGAGCTCGTCGCGGCGTTGTTTCCATTCTTCAATGGTGAATCCGTAGCGCACGTGGTCTTCCCACACGCCGTTGATTTCTAGAAAACGTTCGGCCAAACCCTCTTCGCGAATGCCAAGTTTTTCCATCACACGACGACTGTTGTAATTGCGAGGAATAATGCAGATCTCCATGCGATGCAAGCCGAGATCTTCAAACGCATATTTTGAAACCACGAGCACTGCTTCTGACATGAAGGCACTACCGGCGCGAGCCTCATCGATCCAGTAGCCAATGGTGCCGCACTGCATAGCGCTGCGCACAACATTATTGATATTGACTTCGCCCGCAAATGAGCCTTCAATAAAAATTCCGAATGCGTATGAGCCGCCAGATTGGCGCTCGCGATCGCGAGCAATACAGCGATTGTTGAACGCCTCGCGATTGGTTGATGGGTCTGGAAGATACGCAGACTTGATGGGTTCCCACTTGCTCAGCCATTCGCCGTTACGGTGGCGAACTTCGCTCCAGGCTTCAAAATCTGTTGCTACGAGTGGCCGCACAATAATGCGTTTGCCATACAGGCGCAGTGGTGCGCCTGCTGACGTGACGACACTTGCTGGGTGCAACTGGTGACTAGATGGCGAACTCATTGTGGATCCAGTATGTGTTGCACGACGCCGTCAAGCAAATTGTGCACAGACACCGTGATATAGGGCAGGCGAAGTCGGCGCATGATGCCAACGAGTGCGCAACAGCCACCCACGATGACATCGGCACGTTCGCCCGGAAGCCCAGGGTTTGATTTACGGTCGGTCAAAGACTCGGTGGCGAGAGTGCGAAAAACATCTTCTGCGGCTTCTCGTGTGAGCGTCATGCCATGCAGCGCAACAGGGTCGAAACGTGCAATGCCCATCTCGACAGCAGCGATTGTGACAATGGTGCCCGCAACGCCCACAACTCTGGTTGCGTCAAGCACGTGAGGTTGCTCGCGTACAAGATCATCCATGAAATCGGTAACAAGGCCAATTGCATTAGTGAGTTCTTCTGGACGTGGCGGGTCGCGGTGCAATTCGGTTTCGGTGAGCACAACTGCGCCAACCGGAAAACTCGACGTGTGTTGCAGTGAGTTGCCTTGGCCAATCATGACTTCGGTCGAGCCACCGCCAATGTCGATAACAATGGTGGTGCCATTGTGCGGCTCGAGTTTGCTTAAGGCTCCGCGAAATGCGAGTTGTCCTTCTTCAACACCTGAGATGATTTCTGGACGCTTGCCCAAAACGGTTTGGGCTTGATCAAGAAATGTGTTGGCGTTGGATGCTCGACGGCATGCCTCGGTTGCGGTGACGCGAAAAGTTTCGACATTGTGCTGTTTTAAGAGTGATGCATAAACCGCAAGTTGCTGGACGGTTGCGGCAATCGCACTGTCGTCAAGCAATCCAGATGCAGCGACACCTTTGCCGAGCCGAGTCACTTTTACTTCTCGAACAATCTCGTTGCCTTGTGGATCGACGATCAACAAATTGGTGGA
Organism: Actinomycetota bacterium; assembly: GCA_046049195.1. Lineage (GTDB taxonomy): Bacteria > Actinomycetota > Acidimicrobiia > Acidimicrobiales > Ilumatobacteraceae > UBA3006. Next base: position 7,907 of record JBJOEQ010000037.1, read on the forward strand.
GTTGGTGCCGATATCGATCGCTGCAACGGGCGAAGTGAAAACGGGTCGAGTTGGCATGTTGTTTGTAACCACGTAATCGTCTCGCGAGATTAAAAGCTTGTCGGCTACCCATTGGCCCACTGGGTCATCGCCAACTGCAAGCCACCAACCAAAATGTGCATGCAAACATTTGACGCCAATGCGCGTGCCACCAACACCACCGAAGGGTCGAGGGCCGGTGTGGGTTGGATCGATCGCGGCATCTCGCTCGGCGGCGTAACGATTGTGTGTTTCTTCAAGAGCTGTAGGGCCGATGTCTGCTTCGGCTTGATTAACACCGCCACTTGCTTCGAGTCTTCCAATAATTACTGTCTCACGCTCACCCAACAACCAATATCGCGTTGGCATTGGTGTGCCGTCATCAAGAAATGGTGCGTTGCACAACACAACTGGGTCACCACTTTTAGTGCGAACAACGATTTCAAATTGTCCTTGGGGTATGCGACCCAAAAGCTCGCCGACTCGGGCAATGTCGGCAGGATTCATGATTTACAAAAATTTGATTGCGGCAATCACAACCACAATGAGTGCAACGACAACAGGAATTGCGCGCTTGAGTATCGGTGCGCCGGCTGTGCCAAGCAGATCGAGCGGTGCAACTTCGGCGCTATCGATTTTGCGAATTTCTGGACTTGCGGCAGCAACTTCTGTTGCTGCAGGCGTAGCAGCTGCTGGCGCAGATGTAGTTGCTGGCGCACTGGTGATCAACTGATTCAGATTCTCGGAAAACTGTGCGAGCAGTTTGTCGCTCACGTCGGCAAGTGCACCACGACCGAACTGCGCGACTTTGCCTGAGATGGTGAGGTTGGTTACTACGGTGCATTTTGTAGAGGTTGGTGTCACCGAGGTGAGCTGAGCAGTGATGATTGCTGATGCTGTGCCCTTGCCTGTGGTGTCACGACCTTCTCCTTTGAGCGATGCAGTGTGAGCCGCATCATCGCGTGTCACAAAACTTGCCTGACCCTTGAACTGAGCAACGATCGGACCAACCTTGACCTTGACCTGACCACGGTATGTATCACCCTCAACTTCGGTGAGTTGCGCACCTGGCAAGCATGGCGCGATGCGCTCGAGGTCGGTGAGAATTATCCATGCGTCATTGACTGGCACATTGACGATGAATTCGTGATTTAGATCCATTACACAGCTCTCCGAGATTCGACAATAAGTTTGCTTGCTTGTTCGAGGTCTTCAATCGTGTCGATGTCAATTGCTGACCCTGTACAGGATACTTCACTGACAAGTTGATGATGAGAGCGCAACAAGTTGCGCGCGCCTTCGTCGCCTGTTGTTGGTAAGTGCGACCACATCTCTGCATGCAACTTGACTGGGTTGCCACGCTTGGTGTCGTATGTTGCTACTGCGAGCGGGGAAGTGCTGCTTGCAACACGTTGCCAAGCACTTGGCGGAACGCACGGTTGATCGGCAAGACCGACAACCACTGCCTGTGCGCCGAGTGATGCGGCAAACTCGATTGCGCACTGAACCGAACTTGCCATGCCGGTTGACCAATTGGGATTGTTGATCGAATGTGGCAGACCCCATTTTGTGATGGAGGCCTGCGCCTCGTCACTGAGGGCAAAATCAAGCGGCAGCGGCGTTTTGCCGGTCACTACAACCACTGGTCCGATGCTGGCTTCGATGGCTGATTCGACCGCCCAGTGATACACAGGGCGCCCCTGAGCGACGCTCAGCAGCTTGTGGGTCGATCCAACGAATCGGGTTCCACTGCCAGCAGCAAGCACTACAGCAACGGTGAGAGACCCTGTCATACCCAATGTCTACTTGGGTTTTGGGGGATCCCCAAATATTACAATTAGATGACATAAACTGTTACAGAAGTGACATATGGCGAGTTATCGCCCCCGCGAACTCCACCGCCCCCCGGTCGAGTCAGGGCCACCCTGTCACCCCCACACCATGACCACAACACATGTCTATACGCATATTCGCAGGTATGTCTGTTTAGCCCTCGTTGCAGCAGCTTTAGCGCTGTTTGGACTGCCTCAACAGGCTTCTGCCAAACCGATGCCACAAAGTCAAGAGCGAGTGATCGTGCAGTCTGCACAAGAAGCAGTTGCGATTTTCGATTCACTCACTGAACTCAATGCGGCAGACCGGAGCGATGTGTTCTCTGCGCTTGTTGCAGACATTGCGAGACAGGCAGCAATGTTTTTGGGAGTAGATGTGCGATTGATGCAACAAGCATGGATGGCGGCAGATTTAGCACATCAACGGGCGCTGATCAATGGTCTGACGCAACTGGGTGTGCCATACAAGTTGAATTCGGCAATTGAAAACGTTGCTTTTGATTGTTCGGGGCTCGTTGCATTTGCATGGGGTAAAGCAGGGGTTGCACTCGCGCGTGGGTCTTCAGCGCAATTTGCGAGCGCCACACTTGTGAAAGTTGAAGAAGCGCAACCTGGCGACTTGATTTGGCGTCCTGGTCATATTTCGATGTACTTGGGAGTGCCAAGCGCTGTTTTGCAAACTCCATATTCGGGCAGAAGTGTTGAATTGCAAAAGATGAACGAACGCATTACTTCTTGGGTGAAATACGCAAATCCGTTGATCTGAATTTATTTGTAAATTTATTTGTGAATTGGTCCGTCGCTGTCGCGCAGTGATGGTGCACCGCGGCCCGTGCGTCGCGCAATAATTTCTCCAACAATTGAAATTGCTGTTTCTTCTGGAGTTCTCGCACCGATGTCGAGACCAATTGGAGACATGAGTCGAGACAGTTGATCTGCTCCTGAAACACCAACTTCGGCAAGTCGTTCAAGTCGCTTGGCGTGTGTTTTGCGGCTACCCATCACACCGATGTAACCAACGTTGGTGGCAAGAGCCCCTTGCACTGCAGGCACATCAAACTTTGGGTCGTGGGTCAAAATGCAAACAGCATCTCGAGAGGTCAGCGCTGCGCCGCGCTGAGTAAATAACGGTGCTGGCCACGAAACCAAAACTTCGTCGGCCATTGGAAAACGACGGCGAGTAGCAAAAACTTCGCGGGCATCGCACACAACCACGTAATAGCCGAGCACTTTCGCAACCTTGGCAAGCGCGGCAGTGAAATCGACGGCACCAAAGATCCACATTGTTGGCGGTGGCGAAAATGCTTCGATAAAAACACGAACTGTTGGCGTGTCTACTAAATCTTCTGGAGTTGTTTGACCCTGCGGACCATAGTGACGCACACCTGTGCGTCCGGCTTCAACTTCGCCTAGCGCATCACGAGCAACGACGCGGTTGAGTTCGCTATCACCAAGCGTGCCGACTGCGTCTGTTGACGGAGAGACGAGCATCGTCGCGCCGATATTTGGGCCATCAATAATCGTGATGAGTGCAACCGGAATATTGGAGCGAACTCGTTCGGCAAATATCGGGTAAAGCGACACGGGTTGGAGCGACATGATTTACCAGGTGAGAGGTGAGATAAAAAGATGAATAATGCCGCCGCAAGTGAGACCCACTGCAAATGCTTCGTCGTCGGAGTAACCAAACTTGACAAGACGAGGCTGTTTGTCGCCGCGCAATATCTCGAGTGCTTCAGCAACCACTGCGCCTTCGACGCAACCGCCACTCACTGAACCAACAACTTCACCGTCTTCGTTTACAGCCATTGCGGCACCGGGATCGCGTGGGCCAGAGCCTTCGATGTCGACAACGCGAGCAACCGCAATCTGTTTGCCTGCCTGCTGCCAGCGCTCGATGTCGTTGAGTAGTTCACGCATAGGTATCAGTCAATCGCGAGAAATCATTCGAGTGAGGTGCTCGAGAGCCTGTATCGAATGGCCCTCTACAAAGTCATCCACATATGGAAGTGCTGCAGCCATGCCCCGAGCAAGCGGCGCATAACCAGGGGTGACCTTGAGTGGATTCACCCACACGACCCTGAATGCAACTCGTTGTAAGCGTTGCATCTGCTCGGCAAGAACCTCCGGGTCACCTCTGTCCCAACCATCGCTGAGCACAACGACAATTGCGCCGCGGGCCATTCCGCGCACACCCCATGTTGCATTAAATTTGCGCAGGCTTTCGCCGAGTCGGGTGCCTCCGCTCCAGTCGGGCACTTGTGCTGCAGCGCGAGTAAGTGCTTTGTCCGGGTCGCGGCTGTTGAGTTCTTTTGTTAGCCGAGTGAGCCTTGTGCCAAACGTAAATGCCTCTACGCGTTGCCTGCCAACAACGGCTGCGTGCATAAAACGAAGCAGTGCTCGCGCGTATGGCTCCATGCTGCCCGAAATGTCGAGCAGCACAACGAGTCGACGTTGGCGCTCGCTTGGTTTGCGCCAATGCAGTCGCGCAGGCTCGCCACCGAATGCGAGAGATGCGCGAACAGTGCGACGCAAGTCGTGACGAGAACCACTGCGTTTTGCATGTGTGAGGCGAAGTGATTGTCGGGGAGGGCCGGCAAGACGAAGTTGATGCATGAGTCGTTGCGATTCGTGTAGTTCTTCGTCGGTGTATTGAGCAAAATCTTTGCTGCGCAATGATTCGTTTGCGGTAAATCGCATTTGCATTGTTTGATTGTCATCGTCATTATTGTCCGCATCACCAGCTTTGTCTGGACCATCTTCGTCGTCGAGCAACAGCGTGATCTTTTGTGGCGGGCCGTCTTCGTCGACGTCTGTCGCATTACGGCGTTCCCAAAAAACTGCAAATGCTCGGTCGAACAGTTGCTGATCTTCTGGTCGATGCACCAATGTGGCCCGCCCGGCCCAATACACATCGTCACGTTTGGTCATCGATACAACATCAAGTGCCTGCACAAACGTGATTACCGAATCGATGGGAACGCTGATACCCGCGCCACGCAATACGCGCGCAAACGAAACTGCCATTTCGTCTGCCGATGAGCCAGCAGACTGCTTCAGCGCTGTTGACATAACTAGTGCGCTCTAGTTATGCGACAAGCCGCGGTCGAAGGCTTGTTTCACAAGATCGGCAATGCCCGTTTCGCGCACACGTTCGTGATCTTCGCGGTACTTGAGCACTGTGCCAAGCGTTGCGGCAACGCTGGTCTCGTCGAGTTCGAGAATCCCAAGTTGACCAAGCGCGGTTGCCCAATCAATTGTTTCGGCAACGCCAGGTGGCTTGTACAAATTGAGACCACGCATTGCTTCGACTGCTGCAGCAACTTGCCGTGCGAGCGACTCTGCGATTTGTGGAACACGTAGACGAACGATGGCAACTTCGCGCTCAAAATTTGGGTGTTCAACCCAGTGGTAGAGGCATCGACGTTTCAGTGCGTCGTGTACATCGCGCGTGCGATTTGATGTGAGCACCACGATTGGCGGGGTAGTCGCACTAAATGTGCCCAATTCGGGAACGGTGATTTGAAAATCGGAAAGAATCTCGAGGAGATATGCCTCAAACTCGTCGTCGGCTCTGTCGATTTCGTCGATCAAGAGCACTGCAGGAGTGGTGCGGTTGTCGATGGCGCGCAACAATGCACGCTTAATTAAAAACCTTTCGTTGTACAACTCGCTTTCAAGCAGCGAAGTGTTTTTTGACTTTGCCTCACCAGATGCTTCGGCTGCGCGCAGGTGCAGCAGCTGACGCGAGTAGTCCCAGTCGTACACAGCCTGCGATGCATCGATGCCTTCATAACACTGGAGACGAATTAGCTCGCCACCGGTCATCGCGGCAATTACTTTTGCTAATTCGGTTTTTCCAACACCTGCTTCACCCTCCAATAGGAGAGGTCGCTTGAGCGACAACGCCAAAAAAACTGCAGTCGCGAGGCCTTCATCGGCCAAATAGCTTTGCCCACCCAGTGCATTTCGTACTTGGGCTACCGATGTGAGTGCGGGCAAACTCATTGACTCACTGTAGAGGCACGAGGGTTACGAGTCGAAGCCCAAACCCAGCCGGTCGAGGGTGCGCAGCCAGAGATTGCGTTTACCCGTGCGGTCTTCACGGCTGAGCGCCCAGCGCGTTGTCTGAATGCCGATAAAGCGAAATGGCTCGGGTGGAAACGGAAGCGGCTTGCTTTGTACGAATTTGGTTTGAGTTGCTTGGGTCTTGCGCCCGTCGAGCAAATCGAGCATGACTTCGGCACCAAAACGCGAACTCGCCACGCCAAGGCCGGTGTAGCCGATTGCGTATGCAACTCGGTTGCGCATTGCTTGGCCCCAAAACACGCTGTAGCGACTGCATGTATCGATGGCGCCGCCCCACACGTGTGAAAACTTGACGCCTTCAAGTTGGGGGAAAGTTTCGAAGAAGTGTTGCGACAACTTTGCCCAACTCTCTGGACGGGATTCCAAATCGACACTCATTTTTCCACCGAAGAAATACATGGCGTCGTAGCCGCCCCACAGAATGCGATTGTCGGCAGTGAGTCGGTAATAGTGAAACTGATTGGAGATGTCAGATAAACCTTGGCGATTTTTCCAACCCAAACTGTCCAGTTGCTGTGCGTTCAATGGCTCGGTAACGAGGCAGTAGTCGTACACCGGTGCGATGTAGTTGTGCATTCGCTTAAGTAGTGGTTTGAATGCGTTGGTGGCGAGCGCAACATGCTTGGCTTTAATGTCAGCCAATGCTGTTTCGATCGAGACGCCGCTTCCCGCGTAGTCGAGACCAGTTGCTCGCGTGTCTTCGTAGATACGCACACCAAGACTTTCGGCAGCACTTTTGAGCCCCCACACGAGGCGTGCGGGATCGACAAGTGCAGCAGTGTCTTTGCACCACATGCCGCCAGTAAAAATTGGAGATGCAACTTCGCGTTGCACTGCTTGTTGGTCGAGCCATTCAACTTTGTGACCCAACTCGAGCAGTTGTTCGTAGTCTTCGCGCATCTCGTCGAGATAGTTGCCTGCATGACGCGTGCTTGCAATCTCGATTACACCGTTGCGCTCAAAATCACAATCAATGTTGTAACGACGAATTGCTAACTCAATTTGATTGAGGTTTTCAAGCCCCAAATCTTCAAGCAGACCAACTTCTTTGGGGAAGCGTTGTTGTGCGTTGGCTATGCCGTGCGTGAGGCTCGAATCCATGAAGCCGCCATTGCGACCGCTCGCTGCAGAACCAACTTCGTGTGAGTCGATCAGAATGACATCTGCAGAAGGATTGCGTTCTTTCGCCAAGATTGCAGTCCAAAGGCCCGTGTATCCACCACCAACAATGCACAAGTCGCACGAGTCGTCACGCACGAGCATCGGATTGGAGTCGGGTTCATCGACATCTTCCATCCAATACGGATACGGCTCGGCGTCAGCGATCGCATCCAGAAAGCGTTCGTCTTCTTGATACCCAGCCATGGGTTTTCTCACCACCTAACGGCACCAAGTTAGCACCAGCCGCAGTAGCGTTTTGGGCTATGGATCTTGGGATTAGCACGCGGACTGCTGCAGTTGCTGCGGGGTCTGCGGGTTTAGGTTTTGCAACTGCACAGGCGCTTGCCAACGAGGGAGTGCGAGTAGTTATCTGCAGTCGCGATGCTGCGCGTGTGGCCGAAGCAGCGAAAAACATAGGCAATGGTTGCATCGGCATTGTTGCGGATGTCTCGACGGGTGAGGGTGGTGCGAAATTTGTGCGCGAAGCCATAGCGATACTCGGACATATCGATATTTTGGTAGCAAACGGTGGCGGACCACCAGCGGGAAACTTTGCATCGACAGATTTGGATGCATACCCAGCAGCGCTTGAACAAAACCTGTTGTCGGTAATTGGTATGTGCAAAGAAGCATTGCCAGGAATGCAGGCTCGCAAGTGGGGCCGCATCGTTGCTATTACGTCAGTCGCCGTGCGTCAGCCAATGGCAAACTTAATTTTGTCTAACACTGCTCGCGCGGGAGTCACAGGATTTTTGAAAACTGTTGCTCGCGAAGTTGCACAAGATGGAGTCACGGTTAACACCGTGCAACCTGGCATTCATGCAACCAGTCGAATCACGCAGCTCTATGGAGCAACACCGGATGCATCGGCGCTCGGTATTCCTGCCGGATTTGTGGGGGACCCCGCAGACTTTGGTCAGGTAGTTGCGTTTTTGTGTGGCGAGGGTGCAAAGTTTGTAACAGGTACAAGTTTGCAAATAGATGGTGGATCATATGGAGGGTTGTTGTAATGCTGCAGCACGTCGTAGCAATCACGTGGAATGATCAGGTGCCACCGAACTACGCCGAAACTGTTTCGGCCGTGCTGCAAGAAATGGCATCACATATTTTGTCGGTGCGTGAATATCATTGCGGGCCCGACTTGGGTGTATCGACTGCTGTCAATGCCGACTACTTGATCGTTGCTACGTTTGACGATGTTGATGGGTGGCGTCAATATGACGAAGACGCATCACACAACGAGATTCGTGCAAAGTATTTCAAGCCATATATCGCGTCGCGAGCATCGGCTCAAATCACTTATTAAATATTTTCATTGCGCAATATTGTCCAGAATTCTCCTGAATTCAGCATTGACGGGTACATGCGTTCGATCCTAAGTTTGATCAGCCCAAGATCATAAAGATCTTGAATGATGGATTGAAATGTGTCGGGTGTGAAGTACCAAGCATGCTCATCTTTGATAACGCCATTGCTTGTCAGATAAATGTTCATCGCAATGTTTAGTCGATCAATACGATCTGAGTTTGGGAACTCTGGATTGTGTGCAGGGTCGCCGTGGTTTCCTTTCCAATGCTCTATTGGATCGTTGTGGGTCATTAATAGTCGAGACTCAAGTAATGACTCTGCCGTGTGGCTTGCTCTCTTATCTAGATGAGCAGCCAGCACATCGGTGATGGTCGATGGTGTCATGAAATGATCAAAGCAATATCGGTGATCTGGTACCAAGACGAAGTATTGCCCACCTTCTTCGAGAATTTGGTCAACCTGATTAAGGTGATTTACTAAGTCCGGCTGATGTTCGATGGCGTGGCTGGAGAGCACGACGCCAAAATGCTCATCTACACAGGAAAGATCTGATGGCTGTGCAACCCAGGTAATGTCGGGAACCTCTTCGGGGTTCATACCAACGGCTGGTGCTCGCTCGCGCAATTCATCAGTGGTGTACATATCAACATATTTGACGCGTGGCCCCGTTACCAACGGCCGAGCGTATGGACCAATCTCTAATGTTTGCACTGCTTTTGGGATAAGTCGGACGAAAGCAAGCCTGTCGTGCACTTGGTGGCATCTCCGCCCTTGTTCTTTGCCCTCTGTTTGATAGTGATCCCATAACTCGTTATCGCTGAGTGAAGCGATCTCAGGATAAATCGTTCGGTATACCCATGCCTCAAATTCGAGTGGAATCGCATGAATCTCTCGTGCGCGACCCTTTGGCGGAGGAAGAAAAGCCGACAAGAAGCGCCTTCGCAATGCTCGCAATACACGAGGAGGAGAAAATCTAGAGGTAATTTCCATTTCGTAAGACGCTACTCGGTCGGTGGCTCTCCCATTTGTTTGAAATCCAGATTGCAATGCCCACGTAGAGCCAGCCAGCCAAAATGTCGGCAACATAGTGCTCGCCGAAATAGACAAGACAAAGAGCCATACTTGCTGGCAACGCAAGCGAGATGATTCGCAACCACTTTGGCAAGTATGGAAAAAAGAACAATACAACCAAGAGCGCGCACGCCGCATGCAACGAAGGCATTGCTGCATACGGATTGGTGATAGCGGTACCGCGGTCAAACACTTTGCTCACCGACTTAATTCCCATGTGCGACCATGCACGAGCGGTGATGCGCTGTAGCGGCGCAATGTAACCCTGTTTGGCTGCGAGCCAAGGTGGCGCAACTGGAAATGCTGCAAATGTGGTGCATGACAAAAAGAACAAGATGCTCAGCCGGCGCACATAGCGCACCCATTCGTCGCGATTAAACCACCACAACACCACGGCTACTCCGGGAGGCAAAATAAAGTGCGTCATGTAGGTGACGGCCAGCGGGTATTCGTACCAACTGAGAACTTTCGAAATATTGAGGTGCTGTTGCATCCACACATTGGGGTCTGTGCCAAAAAAGAGTGCGCGGTCAAAGTTGCGCACAGCCAAATAGGAGATGGGGCGACCCAGTTGATCGGAAAGACCACGGCTGTATTCGTATGCAAACAGCATTCCGGCGAAGATTGACCAGTCGCGCAACATCGCAAATTGGTCTTTCCACGACCTACCAGCGTTGGCAAAAATAAATGCGACGAGTACCCAACCTGTGACCGCAATGCGATCAACGGGTAATCCAAAACGCTTAATTGACCATGCAAACAGCGCAAGATACAGCGCAATAGCAACTACACGCGTGCGTGTTGGTTTGCGCCGAAGAAAGGTTGCGACTGACAGGCTTACAAGTTTAGCGAAATCGTTATGCTGACGCTTTTTCGAGAGCGCGACGCACAAGCACTTTGGCTAAGTGCACACGGTATTCGCTCGATGCGTTTAAATCGTCTTGTGGCTCGGCTTCGGCTGCTGCTTGTTCGGCTGCGTCGGCGACTGATGCACCAGACTTGAGGGCCGCCGAGACACTTGTTGCCAAGATTGGGGTGCTGCCCATGTTGACAAGTGCGACGCCTGATGCGTCTTTGCTGCGCCACGCAGCCACACCGACGATTGCCCAATCTTGAGCACGGCGATTGAACTTCTCAAAACCCCACTTTGCACCATTCATTTTTGGCACACGAATTTCGGTGAGCATTTCGTCTGGCTGGAGTGCGCTTTCAAGGAAGCCTTTGTAAAAGTCGGCTGCGGCAATGAGTCGTTCGCCCTTCGGGCCTTGTGCAACGTATGTTGCACCAAGCGCAAGCGTTGTTGCAGGAAGATCGCTCGCCGAGTCGGCGTGAGCAAGTGATCCACCAATAGTTCCGCGATGGCGAACCTGGGCGTCACCCACATAACCTGCAGCGTGGGCGAGCAATGGCACTTCTTTGAGTACAAGCGCCGATTTCTCTACATCCATGTGGCGAGTGAGTGCACCGATTGCAATGAAGTCTCCGCCGTCTTTGATGTAAGAGAGATCTTTAATGCGACCGATGTCGATGAGCATCGCTGGCTGGGCCAGACGAAGTTTCATTAATGGAATAAGGCTGTGTCCGCCTGCCAAAAACTTGGCTTCGTCGCCGTATTGTCCGACGAGCGAAATTGCTTCGGCTGCCGAAGATGCACGCTTGTAGTCAAATGCTGCTGGTATCACGATGTGCTCCCTTGAGTTATTTCGTAGTTACTTTGCTTGTGCCGCTGATTGAATTGCGCGCCACACAGTTTGTGGTGATGCAGGCATTGGCATATATGTGACGCCCACGCCAGACAAGGCGTCAACTATTGCGTTCATCACCGTGCTTGCAGAACCAATGGTGCCGGCTTCTCCGACGCCTTTGACACCGAGTTGATTTGTCGGTGACGGTGTGACGGTGTGAGCAGTAGTAATCGATGGAACATCGCTTGCTGCTGGCACCAAGTATTCGGCAAGCGTTGTTGTCTTCAGGTTGCCATCAGAGTCATAGACGGCCTCCTCGAATAGTGCTTGTGCGAGGCCCTGAATTACACCGCCGTGTACCTGACCCTCGACGATGAGTGGGTTGATCTGAACACCGCAGTCATCAACGGCAACGTATTTGAGAATTTCGATCTTGCCAGTTTCGGTATCAACTTCAAGCACGCACATGTGTGTACCAAATGGCCACGAAAAGTTTGGTGGGTCATAGCTGTACTGCGCTTCGAGGTTTGGTTCGAGGCCATCTGGAAGATTGTGCGCCGTGAATGCTGCAAATGCAATTGCTGCCATTGGTACTGCGCGGTCTGGTGAACCTTTGACGCTAAACACGCCACCAGCAAACTCGAGGTCATCGGCAGAACACTCAAGTTGGTGCGCCGCAATGAGCCGAGCCTTGTCAATGACTTTGTCACACGCACCTGCAACGGCGACTCCACCAACGGCGAGTGAACGTGAGCCGTAGGTGTCGAGACCAAGTGGTGAGATGGCGGTGTCGCTGTGTAACACATCAATGTCTTCTTGGGGGATACCAAGTTTTTCGGATGCAATCATGGCCCACGATGTTTCGTGACCCTGACCGTGTGGCGATGTGCCGGTCACAACTTGCACTTTGCATGTTGGCAAGACGCGCACTGTTGCTGCTTCCCATCCGCCAGCGCCATAGTTGAGCGAGGCGAGCACGCGCGATGGTGCAAGACCGCACATCTCAAAGTACGAAGTCATGCCAATACCAAGACGCTTCTTTGCTCCGGCGACGTTTTGTTTGGCCTGCTTTGCGCGAATTCCCACATAATCCGCAAGACCTGCTGCTTTTTCGGCAGCCTGCAAGTGATCACCTGAGTCGTAGGTAAGTCCACTAAACGCTGTGTATGGAAACTGTTCCTTTTGAATGAAGTTGCGCTTGCGCAACTCGAGTGGGTCGATCTTCATTTGGCGCGCGAGTGCATCCATCGCGCATTCAATTGCATAAGTGGCCTCGGGACGACCAGCGCCGCGATATGCATCGGTTGGCGTGAGCGTTGTGAATATGCCGTCGCAACTGAAGTCGTAGGCAAGTGGAATGTCGTATACGCCTGCATACAGGAACGCGCCCAAAATAGGCACGCCAGGCGTGACCAACTGCAGGTATGCACCCATGTCGGCCTTGATGCGCACGCGTACTGCAGTGAGCTTGCCACTCTTGTCGGCTGCGAGTTCGACGTATTGCACTTGACCACGACCATGAATTGTGGCCATCGAGTTTTCACTGCGCTCTTCGACCCAGCGCACAGGCAAATTGTGCATCCGAGCAAGCGCCATGCACAACAACTCTTCCGCATACACGTCGAGTTTTGATCCGAAGCCGCCACCAACACTTGGCGCAACCACACGCACCTGATGCTCGGGAATACCGAGTGTGAGTGCGGTCATCACTTTGAGGATGTGCGGAATTTGGGTAGATGAGTAGAGAGTGATGTCGCCACCAAATGGTTGAGGCACGGCGGCAACCGCGCGTGGCTCCATAGCCATTGGTAACAACCGTTGCTGCACATAGCGCTCGCTGACTTTGAACGCGGCTTTTTGAAATGCGTCTTCAACGCAACCTTCGGTGGCCTCGATCTTTAAGTTCCAGGTATAACTCTTGTTCGTTCCTAAATCTTCGTGGATGATGTTGGTATCACTGAGCGCTTCTTCAACATCGACAACCGCTTTCAAAACCTTGTATTCCACGTCAATGAGGTCGAGTGCATCGCGCGACGCATTTTCGCTTGTGGCAAGCACCGCAACCACGCCATCACCGACGTAACAAACCTTGCTCGCTGCAAGTGGGAAGTGTGGCGGGTTCTTCATGTCTGGAGTTACTGGCCATGCACATGGCATTGGGCCAGCCCACTGAGACTGCAACTCTGCTCCGGTGTAAACAGCAACGACACCTGGTGAAGCTTTTGCTGCAGCAGTATCAATGCTCACAATTTTCGCGTGCGCGTGTGGAGACCTCAAGATCGAAAGATGCAATGCACCGGGCAAATTAAGATCGTTGGTGAACTTTGCTTCACCAGTTAAGAGGGCAGGGTCTTCACGACGCAACTGTCGCTTACCGATCACAGTATTTTGGCGATTCTCTGTCATTGTCATGATCGTCTCCTATTTCTTCGCCGCAGCGAGCACCGACTTCACAATGTTGTGGTATCCGGTGCAGCGACAGAGGTTGCCCTCGAGGCCGAGTCGGACTTCTTCTTCTGTTGGATTTGGATTTTCATTAAGTAAACCAATTGATGCCATCACCATTCCCGGTGTGCAGTAACCACACTGCAGGCCGTGGTTTTCCATAAATGCTTGTTGCATTGGATGCATCACGCCGTCTTTGCTGAGACCTTCGATGGTTGTCACCTTGCCGCCATCGGCCTGTGCGGCAAGAATTGTGCAACTCTTGACTGCTTCGCCATCCAGATGAATGGTGCAAGCGCCACAACTTGATGTGTCACAACCGATGTTTGTGCCAGTCAGTTGCAGTTGATCGCGCAAAAAATGTACGAGCAGTGTGCGAGGCTCTACATCTTTTTCTTGTTGAGTTCCATTGACAGTGATGCTGACCTTCATGAGATTCCCCCTCGTGCACGAATGTCGTGGCGAGGCTCATCATGCCCTATTGGGAGAGGTTTGTAAAACGGAAGAGTTACTTGACGGTAAGTGTTGCCTTCAAACTTGGTACTTTGGCGCAGGTAATGGAGAATACGCCGCGTTGGGGAAGTGGAATTGTCTTTGACCCCTTGGCAGGGACGACAACCAAAGTGGCACCAACTTTGATGCGGTAGGCAACACTGTCCGAATTCTTCAGGGTGAGGGTGCCGCCTTTGAGCACCACAACTGAGGCTCGGCCAAATACTCCATCTTTGATTATCAAGTTGGTGGAGGCAACACGCGGCGTGCTTGCGGCATCGGCATGCGCAGGCGAGATCATCACAACAGGGCACAACGTGAGCGCAAAGAAAACAAGTGCTGTGCGCAATACGCGCCGTTGGGTTTGACTCGGTTCAGCAGACGAATTCATACAACAACAATACGGCTGTTAGCTCATGCTAGTTGGCTGAATGAATTGCGCTCCACACTCGTTCTGGTGTGGCGGGCATGTCGATGTGACGCACGCCCAAGTGAGTGAGCGCATCGATTACTGCTGATTGCACTGCAGGAGTTGAACCAATGGTGCCCGACTCGCCAATGCCTTTTGCTCCAAGTGGGTTGCGGGGCGTTGGGGTTTCCATGTGGATCACCTCGAAGCTTGGCAACTCTGCAGCCGAAATAAATGCGTAGTCGGCGAAGTTGGAAGTGATCGGGTTGCCGTCTGTGTCATAACGAACTTCTTCGAGCAGTGCTTGTGCTGCACCCTGGCCGATGCCACCATGAATTTGGCCATCCAAAATAAGTGGGTTGATCACACGGCCAGCATCGTCGCATGCAACGTGCCTAATTAAGGTGACTTTGCCAGTCTCGGTGTCAACTTCGACAACTGAAACGTGGGCCCCAAACGGAAATGTTGCTCCGTTGGATACAAAATTTGATTCTTGAATTAAGCCACCGTCAGATGCAAGTGCTGACGAAATGTCGGCCCATGTTTTTGCAACTGCTGGAGTACCTGCCACATGGAATGCGGCGGTGAACTTGTCAAACACCACGTCGTCTTCATTGGCCTCGAGCAAACGTGCTGCGTGTTTGCGTGCTTGCTCAACGAGTTCTTTGGATGCTTGATGCACTGCAGCGCCACCTTGTTGGAGTGAACGCGAACCCATGGTGCCACCGCCAGATGGGATGGCATCGGTGTCGCCCCACACAACGTCGATCATGTCCATTGCAATTCCGGTTTCATCGCTTGCCAACATCGACCACGATGTCACGTGACCCTGTCCGTGCGGTGATGTGCCGGTGTACACAATTGCGCGACCGTTTGGAAGAATCTCCACCTTGCCGTATTCGCCTGACGATGTTCCCGCTGTGATTTCGACGTACACGCTGATGCCAATGCCGAGTTGTTTGGTATTGCCGCTTGTGCGACGAGCAGCTTGGTCTTTGCGAAGTTGTGAGTAGTTGGATGCCTCAAGCACTTTGTCGAGTGCTCCTTCGAAATCGCCTACGTCGTACGTTTGGCCAATCGATGTGGTGAATGGCTCGAGAAACTTTGGAATTAAGTTGATGCGTCGCACTTCAGCAGGGTCTTTGCCAAGTTCGAGTGCAAACAAATCCATTGCTCGCTCGATTGCAGCAGTTGCCTCTGGTCTTCCTGCACCACGATATGCGACCATCGGTGTTGTATTTGTAGCGACCGACGTGGTGCGCACTTCAATCACGGGAATGTCGTAAACACCAGAAGCCATTGGGCGGGTCATAAACGGGGCAAGGATTGCGCCAACATCAACCCACGCACCCGAATCTTGAAGTGCATGCAATTGGTATGCGGTCACTTTGCCCGCGCGATTTCCACCAATGGTGATGTATTGAATTTGGCCGCGGCCATGACCGAGGGCGACCATAGATTCGCTGCGTGTTTCTGTCCAACGCACTGGTTTGCCAACTTGCTTTGCAATTCGTCCCAACAACAGATCTTCTGGATACGCATCGATCTTTGCTCCGAAACCGCCGCCAACATCTGGTGTGATCACACGTACTTGGCCTGCCTCAAGTGCATTGACTTTGAGGATTGAATCACGTGCGCCTTGTGCGTGTTGCGTCGACAACCACTGCACTAAGCGACCGTTGTCCCATGCGGCTGCTGCACTGCGAACTTCAAGGGGACAAGGTGCAACACGCTGATTGACGAACCGACCCTTGACGACAACTTCGCAATCGGCGAACAATGCATCACCTGTGTTATCTGGCATGCCGATGGCGGTCGACTCAAAGACAACGTTGCTACCAACTTCTTCGTAAATCAGAGTCGACGATGTCATAGCTTGCTCGACATCGATAAGAATTTCGAGAGCGTCGTAGTCGACGATCACTCGTTCGGCTGCATCTTCGCCTTGGTTTGCAAGTTCGGTAAGCACTACCGCGAGTGGCTCGCCAACGTAACGAACTTTTCCGCTTGCAAGAAGTGTTCGCTTGGCCATCGGATTAAATGAAGCGCTAACAGGTTGAAGCCCAAGATCTTGCGCTGTGTAAATAGCAACGACGCCAGGCATCGCGAGGGCTTCAGAAACATCTATGCATGTGATGTTGGCGTGGGCAACTGTTGAGCGAACAAAGGTTGCATGCAGAGCACCAACCAACAATGGCTCGTCGCGCAAGTCGTCTACATATACGCCACCAGTTGTAAGAAACTTTGGGTCTTCTTTGCGAAGAACGCGGTTACCTAAAATACTTCCAGCCATTGCTGCTCCTCTGTTGGGGATTACGCCAAGGTTAGTGAGCGAAGAGCGTTACGGAACTAGCGGGTCAAGTGAAATCTGGCCCTTGGCGTCCTGTTGTGCTGCTTCGAGTGTTTTTACAAACATCATCGTCGAAACGATTGTGTACGGCCAGCGCTCGGGCAGCGTCGTAGAGAGTGCAGGGGTGTCCATCATTGGAACACGGCGCTCGGATGGATAGAGGTAGCCAAGTTGTGTGCGAATGGCATCGCGCAATCCGGCAGGTGATTGCAGATAGTTCACTTGGTCTTGCATATTCTCAACCATGTCTTCGTAAGCGGCGTATTCCTGCTGCTTCGTGTTGAGCACGTTGCGCTGACTCATCCAGGTGCGCACGGGCACAACAAACAGTGTTGTTGCAAGAGCAAAGACCACGAGAACCGCGAGAGGAACCGCAAATGCGCGAACACCACGATGGCGCACGAGATGCAGATCGGTACTTGACACCCCTCCATTGTGGCTGTTGAGAAGCCCCAAATGGTGGAGTACGACGGTTGCTAGTGCCTAACGGCTTACGGCTTGCTTGCCGAGGTACTGCGCGCGATTACCAAGAATTTGTTCGATGCGGAGCAACTGGTTGTACTTTGCCACTCTGTCGCTGCGTGCTGGCGCGCCTGTTTTGATCTGACCACAGTTGGTAGCAACAGCCAAGTCGGCGATTGTGGCATCTTCGGTTTCGCCACTGCGGTGACTCATCACGCTTGTGTATTGATTATTGCGTGCGAGCGAAATGGTGTTGAGGGTTTCGGTAAGCGTGCCGATTTGATTGACCTTGATGAGCACGCTGTTGGCGATGTGCTCTTCGATGCCGCGCTGCAATCGTTTTACATTGGTGACAAACAGATCATCACCCACGAGTTGCACGCGAGACCCCAATGCTTTGGTGAGCGAAGACCATCCCGCCCAGTCGTCTTCTGCCATTCCATCTTCAATTGAAACGATCGGGTATTTGTTGACGAGCGTCGTCCACCATGCAACCAATTGATCACTTGTCAACACCTTGTCTTCGCCGGCTAAGTGATAGTTGCCATCACGAAAGAGTTCGCTCATTGCTGGATCGAGTGCAATTGAGATGTCGATGCCAGGTTTGTAACCCGCTGCTTCAATTGCATCTACCAAGATCGCAATTGCATCTTCGTTGCTTGCGAGGTTTGGTGCAAAGCCACCTTCATCGCCAACCGCTGTAGCAAGTTTGCGATCATGCAATAACGATTTGAGCGTGTGGTATGTCTCGACACCCCAGCGCAACCCCTCAGAAAAACTTGATGCCCCAATCGGCATGATCATGAACTCTTGAAGGTCAACGTTGTTGTCGGCGTGCACGCCACCATTGAGCACATTCATCATCGGCACGGGAAGCACGCAAGCGTCGTCGCCACCGATTGACTTGAACAGAGGCATTTTGCGTTCAGATGCTGATGCATGAGCAGTTGCCAAGCTTGCGCCGAGTATTGCATTAGCGCCAAGCCGAGATTTGTTTGGAGTTCCATCAAGTTCGCACAATGCATTGTCGATTGCGGATTGATTGCTTGCGTCGCTACCAACAAGCGCGGTCGAAATTTCACCGTTGACGTTGGCAACCGCATTGAGCACACCTTTGCCCTTGAATCGAGTGCCGCCGTCACGAAGCTCAGTTGCTTCATGCGCACCAGTCGATGCCCCGGACGGAACAATCGCTCGGCCAGTTGCACCCGATGCAAGAGTCACATCCACTTCGACGGTTGGGTTGCCTCGCGAATCTAAAACCTCGCGCGCCGCGACGTGGCTGATCTTGCTCATGGGATGATCTTATTGTTTTTTGACTTCGTCCCACAAAGCATCAAGTTGCTCAAGTGGTGCATTGGCGAGATCGATGCCTCGCGAGAGTGCTAGTTGTTCGACCTGCTCAAAACGATGGCGAAATTTGTCACTTGCTCCGCGAAGCGCTTGCTCAGCATCGTGACCAAGGTGGCGCGACAGGTTGACGACGCTAAAGAGCAAGTCACCCAACTCCATTCGCACCGTTTCTGGGTCACTGTTGAGTGCAACTGCTTGACGAATCTCGGCAGACTCTTCAATGATCTTTTCAAATGCTCCATCGGCATTAGGCCAGTCGAAACCAACATCTGCTGCTCGTTTTTGAATTTTTGTAGCGTATTGCAGCGAGGGCCCAGACTTTGCAACACCAGTAAATGTGGACGCTGCTCCATCGGTCGACTTCTTCTCTGCACGCTTCACTTCGTCCCACGTCTGCACCACGTCGTTGGCACTATTTGCTACAACATCCCCAAACACATGTGGGTGTCTGCGCACGAGTTTGTCGTGGATTGATCGCGCTACATCGGCCATGCTGAAGCGACCCTGCTGTTCGGCAATAGTGGCGTGAAACTCAACTTGGTAGAGCAGGTCGCCGAGTTCTTCAATGAAGGCCTCGTCGGTTGCTGGGTCATTTGCGTCGAGCGCTTCGATGGCATCAACCACTTCGTATGTTTCTTCGATCAGATGTTTGATCAGCGAGTCGTGGGTCTGCTCGCGATCCCACGGGCATTGCTCGCGCAATGTGCGGGCTAATTGATGCAGTCGAGCAAGTTCACCCGACACTGGCTCGGCCATTTGTGCGATGTACAAAGTGGTGAGGTGATCTGCTGGCAGCACGCGATCGAGTTCTTGCCATGTGGTGTGCTCGACACGTTGATCGGGGAGTCCGAGATGATGCAGTAAAACAACTGGCTCTGTGCCATTTGCGGATTCGTGCGACAACTTGACATCGGAGAGCACCCAGTCGGCGTGCACCTGGGCGACAAGCAGTGGTCCGCGTTCACCGGCTGCTTCAAGTGCAAAACGATGACCGTCGATGAGACGCACGCCAGCATTTACCGGGTCGATACCGAGGGCTTCCCAAGCAAGATCCAAAAAACTTAAAGCGGGTAGTACTTGCACCTCAACTCGCGTGTCGGCACGCAATTGCGCCACGCTCGACTCGAGAATGAGCGGTGAACCTGGCACTGCATACAACACCTCGCCGTGTTTGAGTGCAGCCGCAACAACCGCTTCGGTGATCGCGCTATACACATCTTCAAATGTTGGAAGCGTGTCGTATAGAGAATCAAAACTTGTTGCTTTGGGCATCAAGTCGGCAGTTGGGTGCCGTTTGGTGCGCACAAACTGCACGTCAACGCGTTCGATTGCTTCGAGTGTTGTCTGCGTGACGGTATTGCGTGGCCCCGGGCCAAGGCCCACAATCACAACACGTGCGGTCATGAGTTGTGAATCTCGACCGATTTAGTTGGCGACGATTTTGTTGGTGGCCGCATCGAAGTGACCGTACTGCGAACCAACGGTGACGGTGCTTGTG
The DNA here is from genome assembly GCA_046049195.1 of Actinomycetota bacterium. Lineage (GTDB taxonomy): Bacteria > Actinomycetota > Acidimicrobiia > Acidimicrobiales > Ilumatobacteraceae > UBA3006. Next base: position 28,080 of record JBJOEQ010000037.1, read on the forward strand.
GCAAGTAACCCGACAACCAGCATTTGTCCTGGTGTTTTTGCCAAGAGAGCGTTGAGGGACAAGGTGATGTCTGCGTATGGGCGAACCAAGATTACGTGGTAACCAAAGCTGCTCTTCACTGGGCCGGATGGAACACCAGGTTTTGCAAGCAGTGCTCCCGCTGTGAAACCGGCATCAAACTGTGCTTGATAATCACTCAGTAACAAGCAGTCGCCATCGGCGCTTCCAAGTACGCCACCAGTTTCGCCAGCGTTTGGTTCGATCGAATATTCGCCTGCCAATTTTTTGAAGTCTCCGCCGTCATTGAGCAGTTTTAAGACTTTGTCGGCGGTTGCGGATTCTTTAACGAGGATGTGTTGTACGCACATTGCACCAAGTGAAGCCGGCGCTTTTTCGTACATTACTGCAACTTCTTTTTCTGCTGGTGCTTTGATGCGAGCAAGCACCAAATCTTCTGCATTCATCGACAAAATGAGATCTTTTAGGTCTGGACCCAACGCATCGAAGTTTGGATCCTCTTGCATCTGGGCGAGTACAGCGTCTTTGTCGGCCTGTGTGGCTGCTTCGTTGTATTGCTTGACAATCTGGCTCGTTGCAACACCGCGCAACATTGCACCGAGTACCGAACGAGCGACATCCCCTGTGGCCTGACCATTTTCGAGAGTGATTTGCTTCGCGTCGGCCAATTGAAGAATCATTTTTTCAAACTTGTCAACTGAAACACTGTCGCCATTGAGAGAGAGGGCTTCTTTTGCTGTGGAAGAAGATCCGCAACCGGTAGCAACAAGAACCAACGAAACAAGCATCCCTGCAAGTGCTGTTGGACGACGGAAATGTTTGATTTGAGGGGTGTTTGCGGCGATTGGCATCTGATAGAGCCTAGTTGGCTGGCTCGACGAGTTCTTGGAGGAAACCAACAAGAAATGTGACAGTTGCATCGTCGTCGAGCTTTGGATTTGTTGTTCGCGGCAATGTGATGACGAGTTGTTTGATCTTCTCGTTCCAATCTGGGCTTTTGGCGATGCGTTGCAAGCGCATAACTTCACTTGCTTTGAGTGTGATGGGCAACATGCGCGCACGTCCATCGGCGACAACTAACTCGCGCAAACCAAGTCGATGGCACTCTGCTCGCAACAAACCCACATTGATAAGTGCAAGAGCGGGCTGTGGCAATGGTCCGTAGCGATCAAGCCATTCGTTGCGAATGTCTTCCACGTCCGCCATTGAAGTGACCGATGCAAGTCGGCGGTACGCATCCAAACGTGACTCTTCCTTGGTGACATAGTCGGTCGGCAAGAAAGCATTGGTTGGTACATCAAGTTTGAGCTCCGGAACAACAGATGGAACTTCTTCACCCTTCATCTCGGCAACAGCCTCGGTGACGAGTTGGCAATAGAGGTCGTAGCCAACTGCCGCAATGTGTCCGCTCTGAGCCTCGCCAAGCAAGTTTCCGGCACCACGAATCTCGAGATCGCGCATTGCGATTTTGAAACCGCTGCCAAGTTCTGTTGCTTCACCAATTGTCTTCAGTCGCTCATATGCATCTTCTGACAGCACGCGATCTCGGGGATGAAAGAGATATGCGTATGCCCGCGAACCACTACGACCAACACGGCCGCGCAACTGGTGCAACTGACCAAGCCCCAACAAGTCTGCGCGCTCGACTACAAGTGTGTTGACTGTTGGCATGTCGATGCCACTCTCGATGATGGTCGTGCACACAAGCACGTCGTATTTGCCTTCCCAAAAATCGATCACTGTCTGTTCGAGTATTGCTTCGTCCATTTGGCCGTGTGCAACAGCGATGCGGGCCTCTGGTACTAACTCGCGCAATTCACGTGCACGATCATCAATGGACTGCACGCGATTGTGCACCCAGAAAACTTGGCCATCGCGTAGAAGTTCGCGCCGAATTGCTTCGGTTGCTACTCGCTCGTCTTGTTCTCCAACAAATGTGAGGATTGGTTGCCGATCGGCAGGTGGTGTTTGCAACAGCGACAGGTCGCGAATACCCACAAGGCTCATTTCGAGTGTGCGGGGAATTGGGGTTGCGGTCAGTGTGAGCACATCCACATTGGTTTTGAGTTGCTTCATTGCTTCTTTGTGAGTGACTCCGAAGCGTTGTTCTTCGTCTACAACCAAAAGACCAAGGTCTTTGAACTTGATGTTGTCTTGCAATAGTCGGTGTGTGCCAATGACGCAATCAATTTCTCCTGTTGCGAGGCCAGCAATAACTTTCTTGGCTTGCGCTGCAGTGAGAAATCGCGAGATGACCTCGACACGGATTGGATAACCAGCAAAGCGATCACTAAATGTGTTGCCGTGTTGAGAAGCGAGCAATGTTGTCGGAACAAGGATTGCAACCTGTTTGCCATCTTGCACGCACTTGAATGCAGCACGCACTGCAACCTCGGTTTTGCCAAAACCAACATCGCCGCAGACAAGCCGATCCATCGGCACGCTTCTTTCCATGTCTGCTTTTACGAGATCAATTGCGGTGCGCTGATCGGGTGTTTCAACAAAGGGGAATGCGCTTTCCATTTCATGCTGCCACGGCGTGTCTTGAGAAAAAGCATGACCAATGGCATTCACTCGGCGCTGATACAGCACCACGAGTTCTTGTGCGATCTCGCGCACCGCCGAACGAACACGTTGTTTCGATCGTGCGAAGTCGCTTCCACCCAGGCGGTGCAGAGTTGGCTTTTCGCCGCCTATATATTGACGTACTCCATCGATGTGATCGGTGGGTACATACAACTTGTCGCCGTCTTTGTAGGCGAGCAACAAATAGTCACGCTCGGATCCGCTGATCTGTCGCTTGACCATTCCCTCGTAGCGACCAACACCGTGATAGTGGTGCACCACATAGTCGCCCGGTTTGAGATCTTGAAAAACTGAAACAGTGTCGCGCTTGTTTGTTTTTGTGCGTGGTTGTCGGTGCATGCGCCGACGCCCGGTGAGATCTGCTTCGGCAATGATCGACAGTTTGCAATTTGGGAGCGACATGCCGTAGTGGAGCGGTGCCACAATCACATTTACCGTTACGCCTTCTTGCGAGAAAACTTCTTTCAAGCGATCAGCAGAACCGGTACCTTCTGCGGCGATAACAATCGTCCATTTGTCGGACAACAACTGTTGAACCCGTTTGGCCGTTGCCTGCGCATCGCCAGTAATTGGGCCCCAACCAGTGGATTGCACCGAAGGAGTATCGATTGTCTCGGCTGGAAGCGACAAGGAGGTGGCTCGCAATGTTGTTGTGGAACCAAGAAGCCTGTCGATTTCGGCGTGAAGACGAGGAAATGTTTTCTCGGCATCACGCGCCCATGTGGTTGCAAGTGCTCGAGCAAGGTCGTCTTCCTCTGCGAGCAGATCGTGCGCGCGGTCGCGCATGCGTCGAGGTTCGACCAACATGAGTTCGCAGTCATCTTGCAAAATATCGGTAAGCAGCAAATCATTTTCAATCAACCATGGCAACCAACTTTCCATGCCATCGAAGTTGCCGCCGTCGGCCAAGCGGTCCCAATGTTCGCGACCCCACGATTCGGTCGCAACGAGTGAGCGCGCGCGGTCCATGACTTCATCGTCAAGTTGCAACTCGCGTGCTGCAAAAATTACTGCTTCGCTGAGCGGGTCGGTAGAACGTTGGTCGTTGACATTAAACGAAGTGAGTCTGTCTACCTCGTCGCCCCACAAGTCGATGCGCACAGGAGTATTAGACGTGCTCGGGAAAATGTCGATGATCGAACCACGTCGTGCAATCTCTCCACGGTGCTCAACCAGTTCTTCGCGGCGATAACCGCCGTTGACAAGTTGCTTGAGCAGTTCATCGGCGTCGAGTTCGGCTCCAGGGCGAACAATAATCGGTTCGAAAGTGGTGGCATTTGGACCAAGTTTTTGTAGCAGTGCTCGCACCGAGCCAACGACCACGCGTGGACGATCCGTGCCGCGCAAGCGCCACAGCACTTCCATTCGGCGACCCATGGTTTCGACGCTTGGGCTCACACGCTCGAACGGCAATGTCTCCCAGGCAGGAAACAACAATGCATTTTGTGCGCCCAAGAACTGCACGAGATCGTCGTGCAATTGCTGTGCACCCGTGCCGGTGGGGGTTGTGACAATCAATGTTGTTTTAGGTGCACGAGCACTCAATGTGCTGATGATTAGTGCGCGTGCATTTTCTGCCACGGCGAGCACCGAATTTTTGCCACCAATTTCGCCAAGTGCCGGCTCGTGTGCTGCAACGACGAGGAGATCAGAAAGTTGCATGAAAATGAGTCAGGAATTCAGCGTGGACTAACGCGCGTTGATCTGTTGCATGGCGGCCTGCGCGCCTTGAAGGACGATCAGCACAACTGCTTCTGCTGCAGTTACCACTGCAATGTCGAGCACCTGGCGCTCATTTTGTGGCACTCGAGACAAGACATGATCGGCGCCTTCTTCTTTTGAACTTGGTTTGCCAACGCCAATGCGCACGCGCACAAACTCTTGAGTTTTGAGATGCGTCGAGATAGAACGAAGGCCGTTGTGACCGGCCAACCCACCACCGATTTTGATACGCACCACACCAGGCTCAAGATCGAGTTCGTCATGCACGATAATGATGCGAGCAGGATCATCGACTCCGTAGCGCAAAGCGAGAGGACCAACTGCGTTGCCGCTGTCGTTCATGAATGTTGTTGGTGTTGCGAGCAGTAGGTGAGTGTCACCCGAATGCACTTCGGCAACAAGTGCACGGTCGCGCGATGACTTGAGTGCGACTGAATATTTTTTGGCTAACGCATCGACCACATCGAAACCAACGTTGTGCCGTGTGCCCACATATTCGCGACCAGGATTACCAACGCCAACAATGAGTGCGTTGAAAGGAGTGCCTCGCCGCTCGGGCCGCTTATTGCGACCGAACAGCGCCATAAAAACTAGGAAGCGGCTGGCTTGTCGTCGCCGGCAGCAGGTGCTCCAGCGGCAGGTGCGCCAGCAGCGTCGGCGGCAGGTGCGACGACAGTCTTTTCGGCTTCAGCCTTCGTTGTCAACACGGTGACGATGACGATGTCTTCGTCGAGAACCGCGGTTACACCCTTTGGCAACTTGATATCACCCATGCGGATGACGTCGTTCATTGTCATGCTGGTGACGTCGATCAGAATTTCGTTTGGAATGTTGTCGGCTGATGCACGCACTTCAATGCGGTCAACTGCAGCGTCCACGAGTCCGCCTTCTGCGAGCACTGCTTTGGCAGTACCAGTCAAGTGAACAGGAACCGACATGGTGATCTCTTCGGTCAAGTCGATCTGCATGAAGTCAACATGGCTGACCGTGCGCTTCACTGGATCGCGTTGCAACTCTTTGACAATTGCTGGGAACTTCTTGTCGTCAACATGCAACTCGAGAATGGTGTTTGCGCCTGCAGGGCCCGACAAGGCAATGCGCAGATCGCGACGACCGACAGTGAACAAGATTGGTGTCATGCCGTGACCGTAAATGACGGCTGGGATGTTCTCGGCATTGCGAATACGGCGCGATTCTGGGCTTCCAGTTGTGCGGCCGGTCTTGGTGGTCAGTGTGGTTGTCATATAAAAACTCCGAAGTTAGAACGGCTGGTCAGTGTATAGCCGCAAAAGGCTAATTGGATCAGGTGGATACGAGTGAATACGAGCGATTACGACTGGTTTTCGCCGTCAAACAGGTCGCTTACCGAGGTCTCGTCGAATACCGCTGCGAGGGCATCGGCCAAGATCTTGGCCACGGAAAGTACTTCAATCTTGGCGATCTG
>JBJOEQ010000038.1:0-14583 GCA_046049195.1 Actinomycetota bacterium
AGCCACCAAAAAGTAATAGCGCACTGGCAATCGCAGCCATAAAAATCCACGAGTACTTGTTGTTGAGTTTGTTTGATGTGCTCATGACCCAAATTGCATTTTCAGTATCGACATCTGCTCGTCGAGCAAGCCTTCCGAGAGTTGTCCGGCAATGCGCAAGCGCACGTAGCCATTTGGGTCAATGATCCACGTCTCTGGCACCTTGGCAACTCCAAATGCAACCGCAATGGTGCCGTCATTGTCACGAATCTTTTGCCAGTCACCCTTGTTCTCTGCAAAAAATGTCAAGACTGCACTGTCGTTGTCGTCATTGATCACTGTGTACATCTCGGCTGGATTGTCGGTCGACAATTGGTTTTGCACAAATGTAAGAAGAAGCGGATGTTCGATCCGACAAGGAACACACGTTGAGTTGAAAAAGTTGAGTACGACCCACGAGCCTTTGCGACGAGCCAAGTCGAATGGTTTGTCTTCAAGAGTTGTTGTCACCACTGCCGGCGCTGGTTGCCCAAGCAGCGGTGAGTCGGCGTTGTCAGACGGATTTGGTTTGGCACCGACCAACACCCACAGCAAACACACAAGCACGATGCCCACCACAGTTGCTGCGATTGGAGCAACTGGCTTCACTTTTTTCTCACTCAACATCGTTGCTACCTATTAATGCAGACGTTGCATCGGTTGGCTTACGACGACGGCCTGGAAACGCCGCCAACAACGTGCCAATGGCCATCAAAAAACCACCAATCCACAGCCACACAAGCAGTGGCTTAATGAACACTTTGATGAGCGCCTCACCAGAGTCTTGCTTCACAGGTGGCTCAAGCGTGAGATAGATGTCGCCAAGAATGCCTGTCTTTACCGAGGGCGTACCGATGTTCATGCCGACCTTGGTGTACTTGGTGATTGCAGGCGCATACGCCTTACCACCATCGATCGAGATCAATGCCTTCACACTGATAGCACGATCGGTTGTTTCTTCAACGATCTCGATCAATTCAAAACTGTGTCCCGAGAAGTATGCGGGCGTACCGGTTTTTAAAAACAATTCTTGGCTGTGCGTAAAACTGTTTGATGCAGCGAGCGCTACGGCAATCAAGATCACGCCAACATGCACAATCATTCCACCGTTTGTGCGACCAACTAATCCGCGCAGGCCCTGCTTGCGTGTAGCCATTACCACTTGGCGCAATGCCGAGCCACTTGCAAACCCACCGAGAGCAAACGTGAGCAATGGCATAAACCCGGTTGCGCCAACAACAACACTGATGCCCAATGCCCCGACGCCACACCATGCTGGCCAGAACAACCGAGTGCTCAACAACTCGGTAGAAGCTTTGCGCCACGGCAACACCGGCGCAATGGCCATGATCGTGAGTAACGCAAGACCAATTGGCGCAACCAGCTGGTCGAAAAACGGTTCACCAACAGTGATACTGCGCGACTGCAAGGCCTCAACAATAAGTGGAAAGACAGTTCCCAATAGCACGACAAATGCAAACAGGGCAAACAATACGTTGTTAATCAAGAATGCACCTTCACGCGAGACAACAGAGTCGATGCTGCCCGGCGCATGCAACCTGTCACCGCGCCAACCAATCAAGCCAATCGAAACAAGCACGATGATGGCAAAGAATGTGAGCAACCATGGGCCAATTGCACTTTCGCTAAATGCGTGCACGCTGTTGAGCACACCGCTACGAGTAAGGAACGTGCCGAGAATCGTCAAACTAAATGTGGAAACCAGCAACGAAAGATTCCACACTCGCAACATGCCGCGACGTTCTTGCACCAACACCGAGTGAATGTATGCAGTTGCAGTGATCCATGGAAGTAGCGATGCATTTTCAACTGGGTCCCATGCCCACACACCGCTCCATCCCAATACTTCGTAACTCCACCAACTGCCAAGGATGATTCCAAATGTGAGAAATCCCCACGCAAATAGCGTCCACCTGCGGGTGGCCAATAGCCAACCTTCACCAACCCTGCCCGTAACAAGTGCGCCAATTGCAAATGCAAACGGCACAGTGACACCTACATAACCCAAATACAACAGCGGTGGATGAAACATCACCAAGATGTGATTTTGTAACAGCGGGTTTGGTCCTGGTCCGTCAAATACTCCGGGTGCACCTACAGCAAACGGATTTGCTGGACCGAACGACAGCAAAAAGAAAAACATTGAAACAATGAACATCACCCCCATTGCCCAGTTGGCCAACACATCGTCCATTTTTTTGCGCAACCAAAAACAAACGGCAACTGTGTAGCCGGCCAAGATGAGTACCCACATTAAAAGCGATCCCTCAAGAGCACTCCACACTGCTGCAAAGTTGTAGAGCGCGGGCGTTGCAGTTGAACCAACTTTTTGCACATACGCCATCGAAAAATCGCGCGTGATCATCGCGTATTCCATGGTCGCGAACGCACCAACGGCTGCTGCAAAAATAAGAATTGCAAATCGTGGTATCAGTCGCGCAACAGTTCGGTCACGTGACCGTGCACTACTGATCGAAGCAAGTGCACCAAACAGCGAGCCGATGATGCCAACAAGCAAGAACGCTCGCCCGATTGAACTACTTACCCCGCCTGCGGCGAACATACCTGTGCCTCCGCCTGTGTTAAGCGCTCAGTATTGTCGGCGACATACGCATTGGAGTGTTTCACTTCAATGCGCGTTGCCTCGAAAACTTCGCCAACCAAACGACCCTGTGCAACAACCGGTATGCACTCTTGAAAAATTCCGCCAGGGTCGCCTTCATACACAACCTGAATGGTTTTCTCATTGAAGATCAGCACGAAGTTTGTGGAGTTATTGACTGACTTCAATGACCCCTGTTCAACTGTGCCCTGCACCCGAATGCGCCTGCCCGGCTCGCACCCATCGCGGCTTCCAATTTCGTCGACATTGCAGTAATAGTCAATTGCTGAAGTTAAAAACTGAGTGACAATGGTGCCACCCGCGAGCACAATCACGATCAGCAGCGCGACGTAACCCCATCTTGCATTGCGCTTACGTGGTGCGAGTGGCGCGTTATCGGAGGAAGTGCGCGGAGTTAAGTCCAAGGTTTGTCCTTGTCGGCAACTTTGCTTGCCAAATCGCGGCCCTGCGAAAGAGTTCTGACAACAAGAGCGACGATCACAACAAATGTCGTGCCATAGACCGCAGCGATAAACCCAAGATGATCCATTACTTCGACCTGCTGCTTTCGTTGGCGCGTTCGCGCAGAGCAGCATCAAGTTGTGTCATCTGCATCGCGTCTTGCATTGCCAGCACTCGCTGACGGTGCATGACCAACCATGCGAACGTGCAAGTAAAACCGATCACTCCAACCAACAGTGTGGTCAGCATTGATCCATCCATCTTGATATCACCATCGCCACTCAGCACACTTGCCTCCTGATGCAATGAGCGCCACATCAACACACTGAAGTGCACGAGTGGAATTTCAAGAACTGCGAGCAGCGCAATCACTGCCGACCTCCGCGCACGTTGTTCGAGCGAGCCACCAAGACCACGCACTGCCAAGTAACCGATGTAAGTCACGAGCAAAAAAGAAGTTGTTGTCAGTCGTGGATCCCATGCCCAATATGAACCCCACGTAATGCGACCCCACAGGCTGCCGCTCAAGAGAGTCATGGCCATAAAGATCACGCCGACTTCTGCAGATGCTCCTGCCACACGGTCAAAACCCATCGAATGCTTGCGACTCAGTAGCCAACACGCCGACGCTAAGGCAGTAACTATGAATGCAAGATATGCGACCCATGCAGTAGGCACGTGCACGTACATAATGCGCACTGCGTCGCCCTGATCAACATCTTTCGGAGTTACAAACAATCCACCAATCACGACCCAAGCCATTGACACAATCGCCAACGCACCAATTAAACGTGTTGTTGGAGTCGCAACTCGCGCGTTAAATGTTTGTGCGTCCATCGATGACTACTCCTCTATTCCTCTATCAGCGATCCGAATGACAAAATTCCGCCGAGCCCAAAAACGGCAGCAAAGACAACGAGTACTCCAACCCATGGCCAGCCATCCGACACTGCTGCTCCTCCACTGTTAAACGCCGACTCGGTGGCACGAGTTGCGCCAATAAGTACTGGTGCAACAACCGGCAGCATCAACAAAGGCAGCAATGTTTCCCGCCCTCGTGATCCGGCTGTTAAACCTCCGTAAAGCGTACCCACGAAGCTCAATCCCGCTGTTGCGCTCACTACGCAAGTGACCAACAGCACTACTCCATCTGCATGTAACTGCACTCGATACAACACAACTGCGGCAACAAACAACATGATCTCAAGCGTGACGAGTTGCACCATCACCGCAAGAGCCTTGCCAACAAATATCCCTGCCGGGTCAAGGCCAGCAACTCGTTGTGCTTCGAGCGCTCCGTCGGCAGTGTCGACCGCAAATGACCGCTGAATAATGATGATCAACGAAAACAAGGTGGCAAGCCATACCAGACCGCCGGCAACCCTTGTCAATACATCATCGTTGTCGAGCGCAAATGCAAACATCACCATCACAAGACCAGCAAATGGAAAAACCTGATTGACCACAACACGACTGCGCATCTCGATACGCAAATCTTTTGTCGCGACTGCTCGCGCAACGCGACCGAGTGAAAGCTGTGTACTCATGACACCACCCGTCCAGCAACAACTGACACACTTCGTGTTGCTAGCCCACGTGCGCGCTCAAGTTCGTGCGACGCAATCAACACTGTTGCACCTGCAGTGCATGCCTCACGGATAATTGCATCAATTTCATCACGTGCAGTTGCATCGAGCCCTGCATGTGGTTCGTCGAGCAGCCACAACTCTGCGCGCCGCACGACTAGGCATGCCAATGCGCAACGACGTTTTTGACCCGCTGACAACTGCATCACTTTTTGCTCAGCCAACCGTCCATTGATGCCAAAGCGCTGCAGTGTTGATGCAACTTCTGCCACTTTTGCACCAACCATCTGCGCCCAGAACATCACATTTTCGCCAATGGTGAGATCAGCAAATAATCCGTTGGCGTGTCCGAGCAAACCAACTCGCGAGCGCACTGATTGGCGGTCGACACACAGATCAACCCCCAACACACTTGCTTTGCCGCGCACGATCGGCAACAACCCTGCACATGCGCGCAACAGTGTTGTCTTGCCTGCACCGTTTGGTCCCTGCAACAACACGATCTCACCTCGCTGCACCTCGATCGATGCTTCGGCTAGTGCAGGAAACCCATTGAACACAACCACGGCATCACGAAAGTCAACAACAACGCTCATGAGCCAGTAAACCTCGGCTTGCGCTTTTCGCTAAAGGCAGTGCGACCCTCTTTTGCATCGCTAGACAGCATCGCTTTTTCGCGAGCGGCGCGTACCAATTCATCGACATCTGGTAATCCTGCTGTTGACTCAAGTGCAATCTTGTGTCCCTCAATCGTGAGCGGTGCAAGTTGAGCAATTTCGTCTGCCCACTCAAGAGCATCTCTCAATGAGCCGAGGCGATGCACCGATCCGATATTTGCCAATTGTGCGCCTGTATATGTGGTGGCAGTGAGCAACATTGCACGAGCAACAGGCCACGACAATTCGTGCACAATCCGCTCGACAGTCCAATGATTAACAACCAACCCAAGTTTTGCTGCTGGCACACCAATAACACTTGTAGGCGTTGCGACTCGAACATCGCATGACACGAGCAATTGAGCACCCGCGCCAAGAGCCGGGCCGTCGACCGCAGCCATCGTTACAAATGGCAATTGAGTAAAACCCCGCAGCACCACCTGCAATGCTTCGTGAAATTCGTCTTCGTGGACTCCCGCCAAATCGGCTCCAGCACAAAATGCTGGCGCTGCACCGGTGAGTACCAACACGCGCGCCGAACCTGCAAGCGCATCAAGTTGAGCCTGTCGCAATGCATGCAACGTTGTGACATCAACAGCATTGCGTTTATCTGGGCGATTGATCGTGACGACCGCTACTTGGTCGCGCCAGTCGAGCGAAACAGTGATGTCTTTATTCACTCGTGCGCCCTCTACCATGTGTTTGAGGCTATGACATCAACACCACAAACTCCTGATCCAATTCGGCGCCGTCGCAGCCTTATTGCCGTATGGACGAAACGAGCCAATCGCTTTGGCTATCTCGCATTTGGCGTGTCAATTGTCGCAGTTGCGGTTGGGCTGATCGATACTTTTACACCTCTCGTTGGTCGCCTTGCTACAGCCGGTCTCGTCATCGGTTCCATCCTGCTTGCCCCAGCCATTGTTTTGGGATATGCAATTAAATCTGCAGAAAAAGAAGACAGAATTAATGGCGTCTAGCAGTCAAATAGGCGTAACCCGATGATGCGAGTACGGTAGGAGCGCTATGTCAACGCGACTCCCCGCTCACGAACGCAAAGACCAGATACTGGATGTTGCCCTCAAGGTATTTGCAACCAAGGGGTTTCACGAATCGTCGATGAACGACATCGCCGACATGGCTGGCGTGACGAAGCCCGTTGTCTATCAACATTTTGAATCGAAGCGCGCTTTGTTTTTGGCGCTGATTGAAGATGCTGGTACACAAATGATCAATCAAATCACCAAGGCCACTGTGCAGGCCACGGGTGGTAGGCAGCAAGCCGAGCAAGGAACAATCGCATTCTTCAGATGGGCCTCAGCAGACCAACATCGTTTCAAGTTTTTGTTCGATAGCGGCACTCGCAATGATGCAGAGTTTGCAAGCGCGGTTCGCCGAGTGGTTGATAATTCGGCAAACGCGATTGCACCACTCATCGCGATTGATCTGGATGCAGCACACTTGCGCACGCTTGCACATGGAGTCATTGGCGCAACAGAAGGTGTTGTAAGACATTTACTCGACAACAACATTGCATTCAATCCAGATGTCATCGGAAAGCAAGTTGCAGATCTCGTGTGGGCAGGCCTACGCGGTGTCGGACGAGATTCGTCGGGAGACTAAGTGGCAACTACAGGCGAACATCACCCAGCATTTGAAGAATATTGCGAATGTATTTTTGAGTTGTGCGAAGACCATATCGATGTCATTCAGGCTCGAGTAGCGGATCGTCTTGGTGTCTCTCGCCCATCCGTCTCCGAGATGATCAAGCGCATGGAAACCGAAGGTTTGATTGTCATTCATGGCACAAAGATTTCGCTCACGTCAGATGGTGAGGTACTCGCCGAACGAGTAGTTCGTCGCCACCGCATCGCCGAAAGATTTCTTACTGACGTGCTCGGACTCTCTTGGGCAACAGCACACCACGAGGCCGGCAAGTGGGAACACATCATGAACCAGGAAGTAGAAAGTGCAATGAACCGAGTGCTGCACAACCCAACAACGTGCCCACACGGCAACCCCATCCCTGGGTCTTCATATCGAGAAGAGCGCCTCTCGAAACTCAGCGATGTTGTTGAAGGAAAGTTGTTCACCATTAATCGCATTCCCGAAGAACTCGAGTTCGCCCCCGGCATTCTCGAAATTCTCGAACAGGCCAACCTCAAGCCTGGCCAAAGCGGCACGGTCGTCACCTCAAACAAAGATGGTTCGCGCATCGTGCGTATTGACAACAACGATGTGGCACTAGACGAATTTACGAGTGCACGCATTCTTGTTCTTGCATAAACATATGCACGGTGAACGCTTTTATTTGCTACGACAAGTGCGCACTTGTGTCTTGATCGGTGCCCTCATTGCTGTTGCTTCGAGTTGTGCAACGACCATCAACCTTGGCGCACCCACTACGCTCGCGCAGCCGGCTGTCACCACTCTGCCAACTGGCACAACAGCAGAGTTATTTGGTCAAATGAAATCCACACTGTCGGATCTTTCGCTTGCCATCACCAACGAAGACAAGTCTCGGGCAAAAACCACGCTCGCAACTGTGCTCAATGTTTGGGGAGCACTGCAGCCCCAGATTGTGGCCGAGGGCGGCGGGACTGTTGATCAAACTGTCCTAGACATGCAGCGCATCGTCGACCTTGCATCGAGTTCGGTGCAGCGCACACGTCCTGCAGATGCCGACAAGGCGCTGAGATTTCTTGATTTAGTGATTCAGTCGCAACAATAACGAGCCGCAATAATATGCAAGCCAATTAGCTCTGCATTGCGTTCGGCAACGGCTCGCTGTGCACAACTGTTAAGCGTTGCGTCGAACGAGTAAGAGCAACATACAGAGATCGCAAACCGTGCACCTGGCTTGCCACGATGCGCGCGGGCTCTACTACGAGCACTCCGTCCAATTCCAGGCCTTTCACAACGCTCACTGGCACAACCGTGAGACGCGAGTCGAGTGCAGTCGTGTTTGCTCGCCCGTGAGCCACGCCAGCAGCCGTGAGCGCGCCATCAATGGCATCAGTCATGTCGTCTGGACAAACGATTGCAACATTGCCCTCGCCCACATTTGTTAACAAAATCTTTGCTTGTTCGATCACCACATCAAGCAAGTCATTGCCGCTTTTTACTGCAACGATGTCTGGCCCAAAGTCTCCTTCGCGAACCGATTTCGGTGCGCGCAGTGACGGTGCCGCTTCGAGCATCACTTTGTCTGCCAATGCCATGATCTGAGCAGGGATTCGATACCCGACAGAGAGGCCGATCACTTCTTGCTCGCGCTTCGCTGGCAAATATTGCAACAAGTCCGACCAATCATTTGGTGCAAAAGGGCCTGTCGCCTGCGCCAAGTCTCCAACAACTGTCATTGCTCCACTCAGCGACCTGCGCGACGCCATGCGCAACTGCATTGGTGTGAGGTCTTGCACTTCATCGATCACGATGTGTCCAAACACCCGCACCTCATCGGTCTCGTCGATCTTGCCGTTCTTGCGCGGTCGTGGCCCCAACAATGCAAGTGCTTCGTCGAGTAATGCAACGTCACTATCGCTCCACAACACTTCGGCAATCGAGTTGCTCCGATCGCGCACCAGGCATTCGTATTCTTCCTCAGAAAATTCGTCCTTGGCCGCTGACTTCACGAGCGCTGCAGATCCAAACAAGTCATGCAACAATTCGGCTGGCACAAGCATTGGCCACATGCGCGCCAGAGTTGCACGAAACTCTGCAATGTCGCGCAACGAGTCGCGCAAAGTTTCCACATTGGCGTCTGGGTTGCGGCTCGAAGCAATCATTGACGAGACGACTTCGGTTTCAACAAAGCGATGCGCTGCGTTGTGTCGACGAAAACGTCGTCGTGCGTCGCGCACAATGCGCGCAGACTCAGTTGCACGCAGGCGCATGTAGCCCGCGCCATACGGAATCTCGACATCGTCGCGCACAGGTCGCTGTCGATCTTGAACTGCTTTTGCAATCACCTTCGCCATGCGAATGTCGCCTTTAACGCGCTTTGCAGCATTCGTATCAATCACTCCAATGCGATGACCCGGTACCAAGTCGGCAAGCACCACTTGTTCAACTCCGGCTTCGCCCAACGAAGGCAACACTTGCTCGATGTAACGCAAGAACACGCGGTTTGGACCGATAACTAACACGCCCTGATCTTCAAGTGGAAAACGAAATGTGTACAACAAGTACGCGGCACGGTGTAACGCCACAACTGTTTTGCCTGTGCCAGGGCCACCCTGCACAACAAGCACTCCGTTGTGACCGGAGCGAATGATCTGATCTTGTTCGGCCTGAATTGTTGCAACAATGTCGCCAAGTTGTCCTGTGCGTCCGCGCGCAAGTGCCGTCAACAATGTGGAGTATCCACGCAACCCAGTTGCGGTTTGCTCGACACCCGACGCAACTCCCCCGCCAAGACCTTCATCATGACCAACACCCAAGTGTCCTTCGCCAAACAACTCATCTTCAATGCCCAACAATTTTTGACCATTGACAGCAAAGTGACGGCGACGCGCAAGACCCATTGACTCGCGACCGGTTGCACGATAAAACGGCTCAGACACAGGGGCCCGCCAGTCGACGACCACTGGCTCGCGATGCTCGTCGGCTACAGCAAGCCTGCCGATATGAAAACTCTCAATCTCGCCTTCGGTTTCACCAAATCGATCGATGCGTCCAAACACAAGTGCTGCGTCGCCTAGGTCGAGTTGCGTCAGACGCAATACCAATTGTTCGTCGAAGGCATTGCGCTCGTAGCGAGCCTGAAACGTGCCACCCGTATCGGCTTCATTGAGGGTTCTTATACGCCACGCGTCGGTGCGACTGCGCTCAAGGCACTCATATGCCCTGTCGATATGGGCCTGTTCGGCCGCGAGGTCTGGGTGATGTTGACTCATTTTGGGGTCTAGAAATTCTACCGTCTGATTTTGTGAGCACGATCTGCCTACCGCACTTTTGGGGTGTCAATATCCACATTCGGTCACAAACAAAGGATCCGAATGTCTGCAAAAAAATGGTTGCTTACCCCCCTACTTCTTGGGTTGTGCTCGTGCGTCACTCAAGGAGGCGTCCTCCAACTCGACACTGGCAAGTTGGTGTTGTCGCCAACGGGCGAAATGAGCATGGTGATGGATACGGTTACGTCAACAACACATACTTCAACAGATGCACCTCTCGACATGGTTGAGCAATTGCGCAGAGATTTCACAGCAGACGATCTGTACTACCACGAGTGCATGGTTGCGCCGAAGAAATGCGATGTCACACGCATTTCTGCACCAAACTCTCCGCAGCGTGCAGACCTCACTCGGCGCGTGCGGGATTTTTCGGTCGCCAACATTCACGCCCGCACAGGTTCGGGCGTTGCGCTCATACGCATTGACTCACTCAGCATCATTGATGCCAATAACGCAATGGTCAATACCTGTAGCTATAACTCAATTGTCATGGTCGATGGCGGAGCAACCGACAGTCCCGTTGACGACATCATCTTCAACGACGCAGTTGCCTCGTATTTGTCGGCGTGGATGCTCACGCTAGACAACGGAGTCTGGAAAATATATTCGTGGACAACCAGCATGACCAAATTCAATTTTGATCAATGCGGATTCCCAAAACCATGACATCAGACACGAAATCAGACACGAAATTAAACACGAAATTAAACACGAAAAGCATCATGTTGATCGCTATTGTCGCAACACTATTGAGCAGTGTCAGTTCGGTTGTGGTGCACGCAACACAAGCTCCGCTAATTGATGGATCCTCAAGCGCTGGATCATCAATTGACGTCAGTGCATCCGCGCGTGGTGATCAAATTATTGCTGGTGTCGAATATGGTGCTTCGCCAGCGGGTGGCAGTGGCACAGACCCCGAATGCGAATGGTCAGAGTCAATGCCCCGCGATGCAAGCGCAACCGGTCCCGGCCATGTCGTAACAAAACACATTGGTTCTACCAACTACAGGTTGTTTGACTACACATGCCCCACTCGCGATCCGGCAACCACCTACCACTGGCTTCCCCAAGTCTCGACCGAACAACTTGCACAACATGCAGCATCAGTCGTGTACGACAATCTTCCAGCGATGTGGGGCAACTTTGCTCCACCTGCACGGCGCGGATTCGTCGATGTGGGGACATGGATTTGGGTCAACCCGTTGTTATGGATTCCTGTTTCCGTCACAGCATCCATCGTTACTCCAGCAGGCATCATTTCGGTCACCACCAAAGCCACACCACAGAAACTTATTTTTAATCCGGGCGATGGCAACTTGGGCTCTGGTCCGCTCACATGCAACAACTCAGGTTTAATTTGGATGTCGCAATTTGGAGACCGCATGCCTTCTCCGTGCATGTATACCTACCGCCATTCATCTGCGACGCAAGCCAGTGGAATATTTGAAGCCGAGGTTGCTGTGCAATGGCACGTCACATGGTCTACAAATCTGGGAGCGAACGGAACTATTGGCGACCTCACGTTGCGCACATCACATCAGATGAACATTCGCGAAGTGCAAGCCCTCGTTAGTCGCTAACTGTTGCAATTGCGCCAAGTATTGCGTGCAGCGCATCAATCAGATCGACAGCACTCACTTCAATGTCTAATCCCCTGCGTCCGCCGCTCACAAAAATGGTTGTGTGCAACACTGCACTCTCATCAATGACTGTTGGCAACATTCGCTTTTGACCAAATGGGCTGATGCCGCCAACGACATAACCAGTGATGCGTGTGGCATCACGTGCCGCCACCATTTCGCAACGTTTTGCGTGCAGCACTTGCGCCAGCGCTTTCAGCGAAAGCTGCGTATTGACCGGCACAATCGCAACCACAGGCCCATTCTCCGACTGCGCCAGAAGCGTTTTATAGACCCGATCCTCTTCCACGCCAAGTGCATGAGCAGCAGCCCTGCCGTACCCAATTTCATCCGTAGCGGCTGCATCGTGGTCAAACGTGTGCGCTACATAGTGAATACCAAGTTGTTCGAGGGTGACGAGGGCTGGAGTGGCTGCCTTCATGGGCACATCATACGAAACAAGATACGAAACACGTAGTAACGCGGGCCTACACCTGACACACTGAAGCGTCGCCAAGATAGCGCAGAAAAGGAACATCCAATGCCCGTTAGCAACTCCCGAGACACCATTTTGATTGAGCGCCGTTATGCGGCAGTTTTCAGCACTTTGACCGATGATTCGATCGTCAAACTTGCTGGAGCAGTCGAAGAAAAACTGCGCGATGCTCTTGCCAAGGTGCTCGCACTTCCAGCCGGCGCATTTACCGAGCCAGCCACACTTGCACCAAAGATTCGTGAAGCAATGAAAGAGCGTCGCTCATACCTCGACACTGGCGTGTTGTTTAGTGAAGGTGCAACAGAGCGAGCAATCGAGTTACTCGGCGATCAGTCAGACGACCCAAGCCTGGAAGATCTGCAACTTGTGATCCCGGCGCTTGTTGAAACTTTTGGTCTCGATGCAGTGCGACTCATGGCGGTTCAGTACTCGGTTTCACTTGGTGGTTTCCGCAAACTTGTGTTAACCGATGATCGATTCAAAATTCCGAGTGCACCAGTAACAACTACTCGTGGTGTAACCGGTGGCTCAACTGTCGATGCAGCAGCACAAGACGAAAAGCGTCGTGCACGTGCAGATCGTAAAGAAAAAGATCGTCTCGACAGAGCAAAGGCCGAAGCACAGCGACGCGCCGCATACGGGCGCATCTAACTCAGCGCACAAAGACCACCATGTCGCTCAAACTTGCGTCGGTTCAAGGTCGGGCGCAATTTGTTGTTGGGTCATCAACCGAGTTTCGGGTTGTAGATGTTGAGCACTCCAGCAATGGCGCGTTGCCAAGTGATGTGATGTCGTGCTATTCGGTGTGGCAATCGCTTCGCGCGCATGCCGCAACGCTGAGTTCAACAGACGGGGCTAGTTGTTCAATCGAACAACTTGACTGTCCCGTGCCTCAACCACGACAACTTTTTGCAGTAGGTCTCAACTACAAAAAGCATGCCGAAGAAATGGCCAGCCCAATTCCAACTTCCCCACTCACGTTTGCCAAGTTTCAAAGCTCGATCAACACGCCATGTGGCGACGTTCAACTCGTTGGCGCAACATGCGACTACGAATCAGAGCTCGTCATCGTGATTGGTGCTGGCGGCACCAACATCGCTCATGCAGATGCATGGCAACACATCGCAGGCATCACTGCAGGCCAAGACATCTCTGACCGCACACTGCAATACAGCGGTGTGCCGCCACAGTTCAGCCTTGGCAAGAGTCGCACTGGTTTTACACCGATGGGTCCGTGGGTTGCCGACATGCACGACAATGCCAGTCGCGACAACTTACGACTCACGTGTTCTATCAACGGCGAGATCCGTCAAGACACCAATACCAACGACATGATCTTTGATATTGCCGAAATCGTTTCGTATCTGTCGGGCATCTGCAAGATGTTTCCTGGTGACGCAATTTTTACTGGTACCACTGCTGGTGTTGGTCACGGGCACAAGCCACCCATCTACTTGCAGCGCGGCGACATTATTGAGACAACCCTTGAGGGTGTTGGAATGATTCGCAATCGCTGCAGTTAACTGCCCTAGCTCGTCATTCCCCCAAGACCAACAAGTCCGCGCGCGAGTTCAATCTCGCCCATGTGACGCAATCCGTGTTGGTAGATCCAGCACTCAACTGCATCCAACACCGTGATACCAACGTCGCCCGCCACGCGAGCCGAATACGTCGACTCAATCTGTGGTGGAAACGGACGGGTAATCACAACACGGGTCAGTTCGTTTGGATCCAAGGTCTCGAGCCAAGAGTGCACGCGGCCAAAAACCAACTGCAAGTACTCCTGAAAAGCTTCGTAGTTGCCAATGCGTTGGCCCACCATTTCTTCCACTGTTTTATGTTTGCCATGATCGGCAATAGATGGATTGACGCGGGCCTTCCACTCGTCGTTCCAGATCGGTGCGACGCCAGTGATCAGCATGAACGATCCGTCAATCACGTTGACAATGTGAAACAGACTGAATGCGATCGGCATGACACCCTCACGCTCAAAATGATTGACATGATCGATCGTCATGGTGCTCAATGCTTGGTCATACAACGAATGCAAAGCCTTCATACGCCGTTGCAACGAGTCGAGAATCAGTTCATTTGACATACAGGTGTTATTCCTTTGCTGCTTCAGTGATTAAGAACGCATCGATGTCTGCTTTGGTTGCACGACT
>JBJOEQ010000039.1:0-2579 GCA_046049195.1 Actinomycetota bacterium
CGCAACAACGATGGACACATTGATCTCGCTTGGGATTGTGGCTGCAGTTTCGTGGTCGGTGTGGGCTCTTGTGTGGGGGGATGTGACCGCACATTCTGGAATGACCGGAATGAGCGGTGGAGTGCATGTGTATTTTGAAGTTGCTGTTGCGGTAACGATCTTTTTGTTGGCAGGTAGATATTTTGAGGCACGTGCGAAGCGCCGCGCCGGTGACGCATTGCGGGCATTGCTGGCGTTGGGTGCACGCACTGCAACCATCTTGCGTGACGGTGAAGAAGTAACTATTGATGCAGTACTTATACGAGTTGGCGACATGATCGTTGTGCGACCAGGCGAGATCATTGCTGCAGATGGTGTGGTGATGGAAGGTGCGTCGAGTATTGATGCATCAACGCTCACAGGCGAAAGCGTGCCAGTTGATGTGCAAGTAGGCAGTAAGGTCACGGGAACAACAGTGAACTTGACTGGACGATTGGTAGTGCGTGCGCGACGAGTTGGAGCTGACTCGACATTTGCGCAAATCACCAAACTGGTGCGCGATGCGCAATCCACTAAGGCTCCTGTGCAACGACTTGCCGATCGCGTCAGCAGTGTGTTTGTGCCAACGGTGATCCTGTTGTCGCTTGCCACATTTGTCGCGTGGTATGTGATGGGTGACGACATTGAACGATTGGCCGATGCATTTGAAGCCGCAGTTTCGGTGCTGATCATTGCGTGCCCTTGCGCACTTGGACTTGCTACTCCAACTGCGTTGATGGTGGGAAGTGGTCGCGCAGCACAAATGGGCATCGTGATAAAGGGTGTCGATGTATTGCAAAGCACGCGACGTATTGACACCGTGGTATTTGACAAAACCGGCACAATAACTACAGGTGTCATGCAACTGATTGACGTTGTGGTGGCGGCCGATACAACCCGCGCCGAAGTGTTGGGCTTTGCCGGTGCATTGGAGTTTGCAAGCGAACACCCCGTGGCAAAAGCCATTGCCTCTGCCGCTCGTGCCGAACTGGGTCAACTGTCAAGCGTGCAACAGTTTGAGTCAATTGCTGGGCAGGGAACAGTTGGTGTGGTTGATGGTCATCGCGTGATGGTTGGTGGAGAGCAGTTGCTTAATGCGCGCACCGTGATTATTTCGAGCCCACTGCGTGAAGCATTGAAAGTTGCGCGCGACTCTGGCAACACCGCTGTGTTGGTTGCCTATGACGGAATGGCAAAGGCAGTGTGCGTAGTAGCAGACAAACCTAAAACCAATAGTGCTGCAGCAATTGCTTCGTTACGCGAACTGGGTTTGCGACCAGTGTTGCTCACTGGTGACAACTTGGCCACTGCATTGGCTGTTGCAGAACAAGTAGGAATCGAAACCGATGATCAACACGTGATTGCTGGTGTGTTACCCGCAGAAAAAGTGCGCGTAGTTGCCGATTTACAAGAGCGTGGTTATGCAGTTGCAATGGTGGGCGACGGAGTCAATGACGCTGCAGCACTTGCTCAATCGGACGTGGGTATTGCCATGGGAACTGGAACTGATGTTGCAATGAGCGCGAGTGATCTCACCATTGTGAGCGGAGACCTGCGTCTTGTAACCGATGCGATCTTGCTGTCGCGCGCCACACTGCGCACGATCAGCGCCAACGTGTTTTGGGCTTTTGCTTATAACGCAGCAGCAATACCGCTTGCCGCACTTGGATTGATGAACCCAATGTGGGCCGGCCTTGCAATGGCATTGTCGAGTGTGTTTGTGGTCAGTAACTCATTACGTTTGCGCAGTGCAAAACTTAGTCAGCACACTGCATTTGTTCACGCAACTCGTTAATAGCGGTGCTTCTCCAGCTGTGCACAGTGCGGATGTTGACACCTGCATCTTCTGCTATTGATCGAAAACTTTTTCCATCTGCAAGTTGTTGCAACACACTGAGCGAACGTGGACCCAAATTCCATTTTGATGCTTCAGTGAGCAAGTTGACTACCTCGTCTTCTGGGTTGATCTGAATCTCGGGAGTCGGGATCATGTTGATCACATCGTCACCCCATGCAACGGCGAGTTGCTTGAGGCGACTGTCGCGCACAAACGCAAAGTATTCGGAGTCGCGCACCAAGTTGGAGGCGATCTTGATGGGTCGTTTGTTGATTGGATATGTGCGGATTTGTATCCAGGCCTGAGCGACGGTGTCAATGAGAGCCTCGTCAAACCCTCCACGAGTCAACTTGCCACGCCGTGCAGCGATAGAGATCAGTGGCGGCAGAAGCCGCTGCAACACAATGCGAGTTGCGAGCTCGTCGTTGGCTGCACGAATAACAAGTTTGAAGAGGTATTGATCGCCGACCGAATCGGTTGCTTCAAGGCCAAAGCCAGCTCGAATGAGGATTTCGTCGAGGTTGGCTACTCGCTTACCTGGAAGCCCCCAGCCATTGACCCGTCTGAGTGTGGATGGCGCAATTGAGAGAGCCGACCACTCGTGTACGAGTGTGCGAACCGTGGACGACTTGCCTGTTGGGTGAATAATTGTTGTGGGACGTGTACAAGTGCGTGCTGTTTGTGTGGTCATGCAGATGATGATCCGCACAGCACTCACCGCACT
>JBJOEQ010000040.1:0-13477 GCA_046049195.1 Actinomycetota bacterium
TCGGGATCCATCGGATCGCCAACTTCTGGGTTGTTATGAAGGACTCTGACGTTGAGTTGATTTGGCCACCACGTTGCATTTGTGGGGGTCATGTTTGCCGATGTAAATGCTCCGCCCGAAAAAGGGCAACTTGTGGTTTGGTCGTTTGTCATGAAGACATTCTCGGCTATTTATGCCCATAAGGCAAATCGTACTTTCTTCAAAGTATCATAAGATTTAGTTATGTCTTGGCCAACCCTTCAACAGCTGCGTTATTTTGTTGCGATCGCTGATTCTGGTTCATTTAGCGTCGCAGCCGATCAGCAATTCGTCTCGCAACCAGCCTTGAGCGCGCAGATCAAAGAGCTTGAACGAAAATTGGGCGTCACATTGTTTGAACGAACAAATCGTGGCGTGTTGCTCACTACCCATGGTGCCGAAGTGCTGAAACGAGCTCGCGTTGTTTTGCGAGAAGTGGTTGGCCTTATTGAGGCAACCATGCATGACGGAAAGCGTTTGCGCGGCGAGATCGGGCTCGGCGTGATACCAACCTTTGCACCGTATATTTTGCCTGACGTCGTTCGTTCGTTCAAAGCCGCACACCCAGACGCCGAGTTGCGAATATTCGAGATGAAGACAAACGACCTCTTAGATTCGCTGCGCCGAGGCGAGATCGATTTAGGTCTTTTGGCTTTGCCGGTTTTTTCTGATGAGTTTCTTTGTGCTCCAATTGCTGAAGACAAATTTTTATTAGCAATGCCGTCAAATCACGAATTGGCACGCACTAAGTCTCCAATCAAGTTAGAAAAATTACGCGGTGAGCGAGTGATTCTTCTTGAAGAGGGGCATTGTCTTCGAGATCAAGTTGCACAAGTTTGTCAACTTGCGTTTAGTGAACCGAGTGAAATACAGGCAACGAGTATGGCTACGTTGTCGCAAATGGTCGCAGCAGGAATGGGTGTCACATTGTTGCCAGAGTGCGCAGAAAAAGTTGAGGCGGGCTCGGGTCGAGGTATCGTCACGCGCCGATTCGCTGGTCAGTCACCAAGCCGTACGATCGGTCTTATTTGGCGCAGATCTTGGCCATTTACAGAAATGTTCACCGATTTGGCCGAGCAAATCGGCAAGAACAAAAGGTTTTCGCAAACAGAAAATGTGCAAAAGTAGAGCAGATCTCCGACGATTAACGATTTAGCCAGCGAGTGGCTTGAGCGTCTCAATTTCTGCGGTCTGACCAGAGACCACTGCATTAGCAAGAGCGAGAATTTCGCTGTTCTTGCCATTAGCAAGCACATCATTTGCCATCGCGATTGCACCTTCGTGGTGCGCGATCATGCCCTTGGCCCAGGCCTTGTCAAACTCTGCGCCCTTCAACTGACCGAGTATGTTCATCTCTTCGAGAGAGAGCATTCCCTCCATCATTGATGAGTGGTCCATTGAGCCCATCTCCGTTGACATGCCCCAGGTTGTAAGCAGATTTTTCATCTGCGAGATTTCTGGATCCTGCGCTCCCTTAATTTGGGTAGCAAGAGCGATGATTGCAGCGCTGGCTCCCGTATTTGGGTCGAGTGCAATATCGGACATTTCAATTGCTTGCTGATGATGAGGGATCATCATTTGCGCAAACATCACGTCTTCATCATTGAAGTCTGACGATTCCGGTATTGAATTGTCCGTGTCCGACGAACCCATGTCCATTGAACCCATGTCATGTGAGCCGCATGCGCCGAGCAATAGTGCTGCCGTTGCAAGTGCAACAGCGGTGAGTACGAGTTTCTTCATTGCGGATCTCCTTCAGCAAACAGGAAACTAGGCGGTGTAACCCGCTGCAACGACCGCGTCCTTCACTACTTGAAGGTCAAGCGATGCATCGGATTCGATCACGGCAATGCCCTCAACCAGTTTGACATTTACGCTGTGCACTCCAGCGACTTTCGTAATTGCTTCAGTGACGTGGCGCACACAGTGATCACACGTCATTCCAGAAACTGTCAATTGTGTTTGGGTCATGAGCCAATGTTACTTGCGGTTCGCAGGTCACATGTTCGATTTATCTAGGGGGCACTAATCAAGGGATAAGTGCGACTTTGCCAGCAATCTTGCGCGCCTGAATATCGGTCAGCGCACGCGCCGCATCCCGAAGCGGATAGGTGACAGGCTCAACAGGGCACAATTTGCCGTTATCGATGAGCTCTAAAACCTTCGCGAGGTTTGCGTTGTTTAGATCTGGGTTCTTCATAGCCCATGCACCCCAGTCAACACCTGTGATGCGGCGGTTGCGAAGCAGCACCTGATTGGCCGGAAGCATTGGGATGCCCGCAACAAAACCAATGACCAGGTATTGACCATTATCGGTCAGCGCGCGCAAGCAGGTCTCGCCAACCTCGCCACCCACGGGGTCATATATATAGTCAACGCCGCCCCCCGAGATCTGTTTGGCCTGCTCCTTAATCTCATTGGCCGACAGGGTCGAATCGATCACAGCATCTGCACCACGAGCTGTGGCGAGTGCGCGCTTTTCGTCTGTAGAAGCAACAGCAATAACGCGCAAGCCCAACGCATGACCAAGGTCAACTGCCGCGAGTCCAACACCGCCGCCGCCGCCCAAAACAAGTAGCCACTTGCCGGCTTCAACCCGCGCGCGTTCGACAAGAGCAAACCACCCAGTGAGGTAACTCTGCATAAACGTTGCGGCCTGACCATCTGTTAACGATTCGGGCAACACCACCACACGATTTGCTGCAACAACAGCCTCGCTTACGTATCCGCCTAGCCCAATGTTTGCAAACACACGGTCACCAACATTGATGCCAGCAACATCGCCAGCCACTTCAGTTACCCGGCCAACGACTTCCATGCCAGGAATAAATGGTGTTGGCGGCTTGATCTGATATTTGCCCTGCACAAACAATGCGTCTACATAGTTCACTCCACATGCCGTAACAGCAATGCGCACACAAGTGGGGTAGAGGTCGGGTGATGGACGCTCTTCAACTGTCAACTGATCGAGAGACCCGACCTGATTGCAGACAACTACCTGCATATCAATCAGTCAAAGCCGACGAAAGACGCAACTTGATCGTTAGCCACTCGACGCGACTTGACGTCATTAGCAACAAACTCGTCGCTTGGGTAGCCCATAGCAACGCACGTCATGATCACTTCATCTTCAGGAATGTTTGCATTTTCGCGAACCACTGATGACTGCATGATGCCCTGACCATTGATCACCGAGCCAAGACCCTTCGACCATGCTGCGAGCACGAGACCGTATGTTGCTGCACCACAATCGAAGTGCGCGATGGTGTCATCGGCAAGTGCTTTGTCGACGGTGATCACAATAGAGACCGGTGCATCAAACTGCCTAAAGCCACGCATCACCCAATCTTGTCGTTTTGGTTTATCGTCACGAGCAATGCCCATGGCCTCAAATAGTTGCACTGCGATCTCGATCTGACGCTCGCGATGAGGTCCCTCATAACCGTGGTTCATCTTGATCTCGCGGTCAACAGCCGACCCACTCATCATCTTCTCGGTGTTGCCTTTGCGAATGCGCTCGAGTGGTTCGCCGGTGATCACATGAAAGTGCCATGGCTGAGTGTTCATCGATGATGGCGCGCGCTTGGCAAGGTCAATAATTTCTTCAATCAGTTCGCGAGGTACGGGCTTTTGTTGGTATCCGCGAATGCTGCGGCGTTCGTGCACGATGTCGTTGTAATCCATTGCACGATCCTAGAAGGACGTTAGGAATGCAAACGAACTAGGATTTTGGCTCATGGCAACTGAGAAACCGCAACGACTGATCGACAACATGCGCGGTGTTCGCTATGGCGAAGTGCTGGCAATGTTCTTGCGCGACACTGGTCTTGAAGCCGAGGTGTATGGCACCCAGATGTTGAATGATTGCCCGCAAGAGCAGTGGCAGACACTTGACGCCGATGCAATTGCCAAAGAGATGGGTGCAGTGTTCGCAAAATTGAACGGTCCTCGGCATTGGTTGCTCGATGGATTGGGCACCAAGGTCGCTGTAGTCGAGCCAGTGTTTCGTGACTTCAACGGCATCACCATGCGCCGCATTGCCACAATTAGTTTTGGCGCTGATTTTTCACCTGGTTCGTATGTAGAGCGCAAAATTAATCGTGGAGCAGTGTTCTTCTGGGACGCCGGCAAAAAGGTCTACGAGCTTATTAACCCAGATGGTATGGCGTATGTGATGCAGGCACGTTGCATTGGAGTAGACCCGACAATCAGTGAAGAAAGTCTTGACACATTGGGCGACAAGCTGTCGATGCCAGCAGGCTGGTCGTATCGCGTACGGGTGTTGAGTGAAGAATTAGTGGTCGATACCACTGCTCATTTGGCAACGGTGTTGCAAGACGAGTTTGAAAACTCGTACACGCTGCCAAATTAAAGTAACCGTCTAGAGTTGGTGTGATGACAGCATCGGTTGGCAGTATTCACCCGCTTGATCCACTCAGCTCGGTTGAGCTCGCGGCTGCTGTAGCGCAGGCCAAGTCCGCCTGGAAGATGGATCACCGCCACCTGTTTGCAATGGTGCAACTCGACGAACCAACAAAAACCGAGTTGGCAAGCATCCAACCCAACGTGCCAGTTGTGCGCCGTGCACGCATGACAGTGTGGGACAAATCTCGTGGTGTGGTAAGTGAAGGTGTATTGATTTTGGGCGGTGCGACTGGCGCACTTGTCGAGATCGCTGGTGCAAAGGCACCTATATTAAGCAGCGAATCGGAGCAAGCAATTGCTGCAGTGCGTGCCGACGCGCGAATAATTGACGCATTGCGTGTGCGAGGCATTAACGACGTAAACACCGTGCACATGGAGACATGGCCGATTGGTGCGCAAATGCCAAAGCATCTCGACACAGGCAGGCGAGTGATCTGGACACCGATGTGGCATTGCCCAACGCCGCAAGCAAACTTTTACGCGCACCCGATTGGTGGATTGCACGCAATTGTCGACTTGGATACTTGCGAAGTCGTTGATGTCGAAAACGATGAGCAAATTCCAATTCCGCAAACACCTGGCCCGTATCGCGCGAGCCAGACAGGCGCAAATATTGGTCTCAAAGAACTTGCGATCACACAACCCGATGGCGCTTCGTTCACGGTCAACGGCTGGCGCATTGATTGGGAGCGCTGGAATATGCGCATTGGGTTTTGTCAGCGTGAAGGTTTGGTTATTCACGAAGTGCAGTTTGACGACAATGGTGTTGAACGACGGATTGCTCGACGGTTATCGATTGCCGAGCTAGTCATTCCGTATGGCGATCCGAGCCAAGGTGCGTATCGCAAAAATGCGTTTGACACTGGCGAGTTTGGTTTGGGCAACTACACCAACTCGCTCACACTTGGTTGCGACTGCTTGGGTGAGATTGTGTATTTAGATGCTGCTGTCACTCAGCCAGATGGTTCAATTCGCGAGATTCCAAATGCAATCTGCATGCACGAGGAAGACATAGGCATTTTGTGGAAACACGTTGACATAGACGGACATGTTGAGGTGCGACGAGGTCGCAGGTTTGTGGTGTCTTCCATTGTGACTGTCAACAATTATGAATACGGCTATTTCTGGTATTTCTACCAAGATGGTTCAATCGAGTTTGAAGCAAAGTTGACGGGCATTGTGCTCACCATCTCTGATTTTCCTGGAGCCGATCATCCGTCAGCAACCGAAATCGAGCCAGGCCTGTGGGCTCCATTCCACCAACACATCTTGTGCGCTCGCCTCGACATGGATATCGATGGAACCTCAAACAGCGTTGTAGAAGTAGATGCTTTTGCGCATCCTGTTGGTCCGAAGAATCCACTGGGTGGCGCTTACGAAACAAGTGAAACAGTTTTTGCTACCGAATCTGTTGCACAACGAGTGATTGATCCGTTCAAAAATCGTTTTTGGAAGATCATCAATCCGGCTCGCACCAATCACATGGGCAAACCAGTTGGATACAAGTTGGTTCCGGGCCATACAACGTTTCCGATGGCATTGCCCGAATCGGTGATTGGTCGCAAAGCTGGTTTTATGTATAAACATTTGTGGGTCACGCCGCATGTAGAAGCAGAGCGTTATCCCGCTGGGGACTATCCATTTCAACATGAAGGTGGTGCAGGTTTGCCAGAGTGGACGAGCACTGATCGCAATGTTGACAACACCGATGTTGTGTTGTGGTACGTGTTTGGCACTAATCACATTCCACGCATTGAGGACTGGCCCGTGATGCCAGTTGAGCGTGCAGGGTTTCAGCTCAAGCCCAGCGGATTTTTTTCACGCAGCCCAGGCATGGATGTTGCTGTAGCAAAACCTGCCTGCCACTAAAACAAACTTCGCTGACAAATAAAAAATCCGGCTTGTCGCTTGCGCAACAAACCGGATTTTGTAGTTTGTATTTGCAGGTACTAGACCTGCACTAAATTAACGCTTCTTTTTTGCAGCTGGCTTTTTTGCAGTTGGCTTCTTTGCTGCAGGCTTTGCTGCAGGCTTTGCTGCTGGTGCAGCTGGCTTGCGAACAGTTACCAACTTTGGTGCTGGAGCAACGCCGAGGGCGATGTCCTTAAAGCCTTTTAGTGCTGAAATCTTGGCGACGGTTTTTGCCTTCACCTTGACTGCTTCACCTGTGGCCGGGTTACGCGCCATGCGGGCTGGTCGGTTGATCTTTGCAAATTTTGCAAAGCCCGAAATGTTGACAACTTCACCCTTTGCCACTGTGGCGAGGATGACGTCGATTGTTCCTTCAACGAGAAGAGTTGCCGTCTTCTTGTCTACGTCTGTATGGGTTGCTACTGCTTGGATGAGGTCACGTTTTTTCATAGACCCCAAATTTATTCCATGGGGAACGTCAAAAGTGGGATATCTACAGGGTTATTTGACACCCTGAGGATTTGATCCGTCAAGGTAATCTTCGAGCATGATTGACGCCATTTTGATCAGCAACTTGGTTGCCTCGTGTGTCATGACTGGCATTATCTGGTTTGTCCAGCATGTCCATTACCCCTTGCTCGCCCAAGTGCAAATAGGGCAGGCGGTCGCTGTTGCCGAAGAACACCAACGCCGCACTGGTCATATCGTGGCATTGCCGATGGCTATCGAGGGGTTAACAACGCTGGCTTTGTTGGCTCGACAGCCCGTGGGCGTTACCTGGTGTTTACCTTGGATCGGAGCCATTCTGTTGGCTGTGGCGCTTGGCTGCACGGTGTTGTTGTCGGTGCCTTTGCATGCAAAGATGGCGACAAATCCTGATGCGCAAGTCGGTAAAAAATTGGTGGCAACCAATTGGCCCCGCACTATTGCGTGGTCGCTTCGCGCAGTGGTGTGCGTGGTGATGGTCGCTCAGATGGTAAATGGTCAATGACTTTTGTTGAACGCGTAGGACCCTTCGCCCAAGACTGTCCAAGCCCGGTCAAGCGAGCAGTGATGAAGCAGGGTTGGTATGACCTTGCCTACATCCATTTTCGCTACGACCCCCAAGAGGTGCAGCGGCTCCTTCCGCCAGGTTTGTCGGTTGATGTTTTCGATGGCTCTGCGTGGGTTGGTCTCATTCCATTTTCAATGCGCGGCATTGGCATTCCACATCTTCCATCTGTCCCGTATCTCGGATCATTTCCTGAAGTCAATGTGCGCACCTATGTCATTCGAGACGGCATTCCAGGTGTGTGGTTTTGTTCGCTTGATATCAACCGGATTATTCCTACCGTTGTTGCACGCACCACCTATCAGTTGCCGTATTGCTTTGGCAAAGCGAAGCACCAGCTTGTCGGCAATGAGTTACTCACTTCGGTTGATCGCCGTTGGCCACGAGGCGAAGCGCATACTCGAATCCATGTATCAATCGGTTCAGAGATCACTGACCCTTCACCACTCGAAATATTTCTGAGTGCTCGGTGGGGCTTGTATTCGTTTACCCGTTCCCAGCAAATTCGTTATGCACCAATTTCGCATCCGCGATGGAAGTTGCAGCGCGCAGAGATCGTTTCACTTGACGACACGCTGATTGAAGCAGCCGGATTTACCAAGCCAGTTGGTACTCCGCACGTGATGTTTGCACCAGGTGTTCCAGTGCGTGTTGGACTACCAAAAACTCTGTAGTCGTACTGTTGCTTACGTGCGAAGTCGTCGTGGGTAATCAGGTTCCCCCGACTGAGATAGCGTGTGGTCGAGATGAAAAATGAGGCAATCATGGTGACAAGGACAATGATCTGATGGTAGGTCCACTCCATATTGTCGTAGTGGGTGGATCGATAGGGGGGCTTACCGCAGCTTGTCTATTGCGAGACTCTGGTCATGATGTCCATATATATGAACGGTCGGCAGTCGAGCTTCAACAACGGGGAGCAGGCATTGGATTTTTGCCCGCAACGTACCGCTACCTCAAGGATCGAGCAGGCCTAGATCTCGCCTCAGTTTGCGTGCAAACCGATTTCATTCGATATCTCAATAGGCAGGGCGATGTTACGTATGAGCTTTCTCACTCGTATCTTTTTAGTTCTTGGAACACGGTCTACTCCAACATGCTCCGTCAACTAGAGCCTGAAAAATATGTATTAGGACACGAATTGGTTGGTTTTGAGAACACCGACAGAGGAGCACAAGCTCGCTTCACTAACGGTGCAACTGTGGATGCCGACTTGTTGATTGGTGCAGACGGCATTGGCTCGGTGATGCGAACTCAACTGCAACCACGCGCCACTGGCCAGTATGCGGGATATGTGGCATGGCGCGGAATGGCCCCTGAGAGTGTGATGCCGAATGAATTCATTGAAAGACTCGGGAACTCAATTACTTATTTCGTGTACCAAGACAGTCATATTTTGGTTTACCCAATCCCAAGTAGTGATGGTGATGTTTCGGCCGGAAACAGAATGATCAATTTTGTCTGGTACAGAAATTATGCAGAAGGAGATGAACTCAATGACGTACTCACTGATCGATCTGGAAACCAACGCGACATTTCGGTTCCTCCAGGGCACGTGGCAGTGAAGCATGTGGAAGAGTTGCGCTCAACTGCACAGCGAGTGTTGCCAGAAATTTTGTCCAGCGTGATCCAACACACTCCCGAGCCATTTATCCAGGTGATTTACGATATTGAAGTTGAGAAGATGGTCTTTGGTCGTATTTGTTTGTTGGGAGACGCAGCTTTTGCGGTTCGCCCACATGCGGCTGCGGGTACAGCAAAAGCTTCAGACGATGGATGGGCGTTGGACACGGCAATTCGAGAAAATAAAAATTTGGATGAAGCGTTACGTTCGTGGGAAGCCCGACAACTCACAGTAGGGAGTCGCTTGCTTGCGCGAACCCGTCGAATTGGCTCGCGGTCACAATTTGAGAACAACTGGGATCCAACGGACCCTGAGTTAATCTTTGGTTTACACAAGCCTGGAGATTGAAGACGATATGAACGCTAACCACATGGTGAGTGAAGCAAGTTCATTTCTCGATTCGTTGTCCGCCGAACAACGATCATCAGCATTTTTTAATTTTCCATCTGATCAAGAGAGAAAACTTTGGTTTTATACGCCAACGAACCATGGTGGGTTGCCACTAAATCGAATGTCGTCATCACAGCAACGGCTGGTAATGCGGCTGATCTCGACGGGATTATCGGAAGCAGGTTATGTAACAGCATCAGTAATCATGTCGATGGAAAATATTCTTGATCGAGTCGAAGGTTTTGTGAGTTTGTTCGAGCGCGATCGGGGGCGTGATCCTGGCCTCTATTGGATGAGTGTTTTTGGAACCCCATCGATGAAAGGCACATGGGGCTGGCGATTTGGTGGCCACCATATTTCGTTGCACTTCACCATTGTTGATGGTCGAGTGATTTCGAGCACCCCACTGTTCTTTGGAGCCGACCCAGCAAATTCGCCACTTCTAGGGCCACACTTGCTTCGACCTTTAGCCGCAGCCGAGGATTTGGGTCGAGAATTAGTGCACTTACTGTCGCCCGAACAACGACAAGTCACTCGAGTTTCTGTAATTGCACCGACCGATTTGGTTGGTGCCAACCGAACCGTTCTGAAAGAGGGCGATTCGGCATTGCCGTTGCAAGTCGTGTGGCGTAAACAATTTGATGGCGAGCTTGGCAAAGCAATTGAGCTCGTTCAGACGAAAGCCGACGCACTACTCGGAATTCAACAGCAGCACTTGGACGAAGTTTCGTTTAGCGAAAAACCCAAGGGGATTCGAATAGGTGGGTTGTCGGCAGCGCAGCAGGAAATTGCCCGTGAGTTGTTGATGGCGTATGTAGGAAGAATTCATGACGACCTCGCCGACGACCAAAAATCTCTGATTGAAGGTCATTCCTTTGACGACCTGCATTTCATGTGGGCTGGCGGGATCGAAAAGGGTGAACCGCACTATTACCGGTTTCAGGGTTCACGCCTTTTTGTCGAATATGACAACACCCAACGGGGAGTCAATCACATTCACTCAGTTTGGCGTGACCTGGAGTTTGACTTTGGCGGCGACCCTCTTGCGCATCACTATGTTGGCGAAGACTCCCACCACTAGCGGTGTACCACCAGTTCCACTGGCCTAATTTTCTTTTCTTACTCCTGGGTAATTAAGGAATTACCAGAATTTTTCCTTGACTTGTAGAAGCAGTATTCATATCGTTATCGGTACAACTGCGTATATGGATATTGCGCACCAACCAGAAAGTAGGAAACATGGGAGCGAAGATAAAAGGATTACTGCCACTTGCAGTGACAGCGGCAGTGTTGGTTTTTTTATGGGTTGAGATTGCGCTCAACTTCACATTTCACTGGGTAACAGTTGCAGACCTGGGCATCGGTATTGGGTTGCCTCAACTCTTTCATCTCACTGCACCTGCAGCATTCGTTACGTGGGGTTTCTACTTTGCTGCTGGTACCGGAAAAATTGGATTTCAAAAAGCAGCATGTGGTTCGGTCATCGGAGCAGTATTTGGTTTGTTGCTGATGTTGATCGGTCCAAACGTCGCAAAGTTTCCAGATTTTTGGGGACTCTCAGTGACAGCGCTTGGTCTTGCCTTCCTTCTCGTTATCGGCATGGCATTGAGCGACCTCTGGTATGTGCCGGCGGCATTCGGTGGCTTTGCCTCAATCGTTTTTTGGTGGACAGCAACCGGTCTTGACCGATGGTCAGTAGGCGGTGGTGGTACAGGAAATACGACTGCAGCGCTGAGCGACCCAACTACAGCAGGCGCAGGAGCCTTTGGCGGAGTGCTGTCGACACCTGTAATTTGGGTATTTGTTAGCGTGACGGTGTCGTTGCTCGCGGGTTGCGTGCTCGGACTACTACACACAACAATTACTGCAAAAATCACTCCAAAGAAGGGACAATAAATAATGGCAATCAAACTTGCAAAATTTAAAGATGTCGCCAACGGTACCCAGGCCGGACAGTTCGGCGTTGGTGAGTACGGGTCACTGTCATCTCTCAATGATCTGGATCCGATCTACCGACAACTTCTTGACAAGCCAATTGCTTGCACGATGGCCGTTATGGGTGGCGATGGTCGACCAAACCTGACACCAATGTGGTTTGACTACAAGGACGACAAAGTGTTGATCAACCTTGCTCAGCATCGAAAGAAGACGACATGGATTCGCAAAACACCAAAGATCACTTTGTTGTTAATGAATCCAGAAAACATGTACCACTGGATCAGCTTGAAGGTCAGCGTTGAGCGCGAAATTCTTGAAGATGATCCGAAAGAAGGCGCATGGGTCACTGAACAGGTCAACGGCATTTGGAAAAAGTACATTGGCGAAGGTGGCGGTCCAGAATACGGATTGCGTGACCCAGCAATGAACGAACGCCGTGTGTTGATGATCTGCAAAGTTGACAGCATCGCAACATTTGGTCAGCCTGGCTGATCAATAAAAATTCCCAGTTAATGCGCTAAGCAGCGCGATAGTTGAATAATTGCAAATTGCAGTTTTTGATTGTCGCGCTGTTTTGTATTTCTATGAGCGAAGGCGCTCGTTCTTTGGGTCAAAGAGTGGCTCTGCACCAACTGTCACAGGAACACGATTGCCAAAGATCTCGATCTCGAGTTTGGTTCCTGCTGCCTCAAACTGAGGAAACACGTAACCAAGAGCGATGCTTTGATTGAGCGTGAAGCTCCAGCCACCAGATGTTGCGATACCGATGCGCTTGTCACCACTAAAGATGCTTGAACAAAACGGTGCATCAGCATTGCCGGCATCATCCAAAATCATTGGCACAAATCGGTAAGGCGAGCCCTTTGCTTTTTCGGCAACGAGTGCTGCTTTGCCAACGAACTCTTTGTTCATATCAACAAAACGGTCGAGCGATGCGTCAAATGGTGAGAAGCCAATTTCCAAATCACCCTTCCATCCGCGGTAGCACTTGTCGAGACGGAGGCTGTCTACTGCGTAGATGCCCATGTCACGAATTCCATGGGGTTCTCCGGCTGCCCACATTGCTTTGTACAACGCAACCATTTGGTCATTCGAAGCATGCAATTCCCAGCCCAGTTCGCCAACGTAGTTAACGCGCAGTGCAAGCACCGTGCCAACTGCTGTGTCAATGAGTTGATGCGAGAGCCATGGGAAGTCGCTGTTTTCGAGTGATGTCGTCGTTACTTGTGACAACACTTCGCGCGACTTTGGACCGACCAAAATGAGCGAGCCGTAGTTTGCAGTCACGTTCTTGATCGTGACCGAGCCATCAGTAGGCAATGACATCTCGAGCAAGTCGAGGTCGTGCCACTCCGAGCTTGCCGCACCAACAAGATAAAACTTGTCTTCTGCCAAGCGCGCAATGGTGAGCTCGCTGAGCAACTTGCCGTCTGGCAACAATGCGTAGCTCAGGCTCAAGCGGCCAATCTTTGGCAACTTGGTGCAGATGATGTTGTCGAGGAAGGCAAATGCGCCTGGGCCCGAAACTTCAATCTTGGTGAAGCCTGGCAAGTCGAGCAGTGCAACGCTGTTGCGGGCTGCGTGACATTCTTCGGCAACCACTGTGCGCCAACCGTTTTTGCGGAAGAAGGAAAGAGTGTGGTCGGTGACTTCGCCCTTTGGATCGAAATATGTTGGGCGTTCCCAACCACCGCGTGCGCCGTATGCAGCACCTTTTTCTTTGAGCAAGTCGTACAGCGGCGAAACGTATCCAGGTCGACCTGCTGGGCGCTCTTCAAATGGAAAGCCCATTGCGTATTCGTTCTGGTACACCTCAAGCGCTTTGTCGATTGTGTATTGCGTTGTTGCGTAGTCCTTGTAACGACGACGATCGATGCCCCAGATATCAAACTCTGGTCGGCCATTGAGCACCCACTCGGCAATTGCTTTTCCGGCACCGCCACCTTGGGCAATTCCGAAACTGAATGTGTTGCAATGGAAGAAGTTGCGCAACCCACGCTCTGGACCCATGTATGGGTTGCCGTCTGGTGCGTAGGGGATTGGTCCGTTGACAACGCGCGCGATGCCCGCTTCGCCAATGAGTGGAACACGATTACCAGCGTCCAAAATCTGTACTTCAA
>JBJOEQ010000041.1:0-5570 GCA_046049195.1 Actinomycetota bacterium
CCCCAAGCATTTGCCGACTCAATCGCGCCACTTTTCGAGCAAGCCTGGGAGCGACTCAACATCACCCACGACGACTTCATTCGTACAACCGAAAAGCGCCATGCCGTTGGAGTGCAAAAACTCTTGCAAGCATGCTTCGACGCCGGCGACATTGAGTCCGACGTCTACCAAGGCCAATACTGCGTTGCATGCGAGGCCTACTTTCTGGAAGACGAATTAGAAAATGGCAACTGCCCTATTCATCACACCAAAACGACTTATGTAGAAGAAGAGAATTATTTCTTTCGCTTGTCACGTTTTGAAGACCGTTTGCTCAAGTGGTACGCCGATCACCCGCAGGCCATCACGCCTGGCTTCCGCATGAACGAAGTAATCGGTTTCATCAAAGGTGGACTCAACGATTTTTCAATCAGTCGCAAAACTCTCACATGGGGCATTCCGCTTCCATGGGATGCATCACACGTCGCATACGTCTGGTTTGATGCGCTTGCCAACTACATCACCGCGCTTGGCTATGGCACAGACGAAAAAGCGTTTACCGAGAGATGGCCTGTTGATTATCACTTCATCGGCAAAGACATCATTCGTTTTCACTGCGTGTATTGGCCAGCAATGTTGATGTCTGCGGGTATCGAGCCGCCGAAGGGCTGGGCGGTTGGCGGTTGGCTGCTCGTTGGTGGCGAAAAGATGAGCAAGACAACAGGAAACGTTGTTAATCCGCTCGACCTTATTGACGACATCGGTGTAGACGGTTTTCGCTATTACGTTCTTGCAGACACCGCATACGGCAACGACGGAGACTTCACATATGAAGGTCTGATCAGTCGATACAACTCTGATCTTGCCAACAACCTCGGCAACTTGGCTGCACGCATCGCCACTGTTGTCGAAAAAAAGTGCGGCGGCCTTGGCCCAAAGCCAACACTCAACAGCCCGCTCGCACAAATTGCGGCAACTGCAGTGAGTGAAACCAAAGATGCGTGGGCGCAGGTGCAACCGAGTAAGGCACTTGAAGCAACATGGAACTTGATTCGTGCAACAAACTCGCATCTCGAAAACAACGAGCCATGGAAAATGGAAGTCGGCGATGCCGTCGAGCGAGTCATGGGCGATGCTCTTGAGGCACTGCGCATCGTCACAATCTTGGCCAACCCCGCATTGCCAACGAGCACCCAAGAAATCTGGAGTCGCATTGGCCTCACGGGCTCGATCACTGATTTGCGAATCGATGCCGACACCAAGTGGGGTCAGTATCCGGGTGGTGTCACTGTTGTGAAGGGCGATCCGCTTTTCCCACGCAAAACTGCATGACGAGTCAAACCATGCAACCGATTGAGTGGATCGACACACATTGCCATGTGTATGAAGAAACTATTCCGGGTGGCGCAGATGGTGCATTGCAAGCCGCGCGCGACGCAGGTGTAACGACAATGATCGTGATTGGCACCGATGCCACCACGACACAACAAGCAATCGCTATTGCAGCAGCACACAGCGATGTGTGGGCAACCGTTGGTCTTCACCCCCACGACGCCAAGCTCGGTCTCGACACCGTGTTGCCGTTTGTCGACTCACCACGAGTTGTTGGCATCGGCGAATGCGGTCTTGACTTTTACTACGACCATTCGGATCGCGATGTGCAACGCGATGTGTTTGCTGCACAAATAGATTTAGCCAACAAACACAACTTGCCACTTGTGATTCATACACGCGACGCATGGCCAGACACATTTGATGTTCTTGACGCTGTTGGCGTGCCCGAGCGCACGATCTTTCACTGTTTTACCGGCGGCGAGAATGAAGCCCGCGAGTGTGTGAAACGCGGTGCGTATCTTTCTTTTTCTGGAATCGTCACATTTAAAACTGCAGAAGATGTGCGACAGGCTGCGTTGTGGTGTCCACCAGAAAATATGTTGCTCGAAACCGACGCACCATTTCTTGCGCCAGTGCCACATCGTGGCAGACCAAATCAACCTTCGCTCGTGCCAACCGTAGGTACCTTTATTGCCGACTTGCGAGGTGATCCCGTTGCCCAACTTGCCAAAACAACGACTCGCAATGCTCGCCTTGCGTTTCCTGGCATTGCTCCGTAGCGTGATTTAGGTGGTTCTGTCAGTTTTTGAGCGGAGACGCATCGCGGTGCTCACTGCGATCACACTGATCATCATGTTTACCGTTCGCGGTTTCAATAGCGACTCAAGTGATGCAGTGACAACCACGGTCACGATTGCCACAACTGTTCCGCCAATTGATGAAACCGAAATTCCATCACCCGTCATTCTCGGTGGCCCCGCCCCGCTTGCGCCAACGGGTTCTGCAGCCATTGCTTACCCAGCCACCGAAACTGATGTCATTACTGGCACTGCTTCATACAGCAATTTGGGCTACACCGAAACTGCTGTTTGCTACAGCATCGAGGCGCCAATAGGTCGAGTTGTCACCGTCACCAACATCAACAATGGCCGCAGCATTACTTGCACAAATGTTTTCAGCCTGCTCGTGCCAAACGGTGTCACCATTATTTTGCACACAACAGTCTTCATCAAACTTGCCGACCTCATTGACTCACCAATTCCTGTAAAGATTTCCTGGTGACACACACCCGCAACGATATTTCCGAGTTGCTGAGCGCTCACGGTTTGTCACCGCGTCGTGCGTTTGGTCAAAACTTTGTAGTCGACGCCAACACTGTGCGACGCATTGCACGGCTCGCAGGTGTAGGGCCGGGCGATTTTGTGCTCGAGATTGGTGCGGGCCTTGGTTCGCTCACTCTTGCACTTGCCGAAACCGGAGCGACCATCGTTGCGATCGAAATCGATAATGGTGTGGTTGAAGTATTGCGCACCGTCGTGAAAGACTTACCAAATGTCGAGGTCATTCACGGTGACGCGCTGTTGTTGGATTGGGCACCGCTGCAGGCGCGCAGCCAACACTGGCATGTCGTTGCAAACTTGCCCTACAACGTGGCCACACCGCTCGTTGCCGACTTGCTTGATGGCGCACCAGCCGTCGATCACATGTTGGTGATGGTGCAAAAAGAAGTTGCCGAACGATTTGTCGCACCAGTGCGTACCCCCGCTTATGGCGCAGTCAGCGTCAAGATTGCGTACTGGGCAACCTCATCAATTGTTGGCGATGTTCCGGCATCTGTATTTTTTCCAAAACCAAATGTCGCTTCAGCTCTTGTCGATATCAAACGCCGTACATCACCTGCAGTGCCCGACGTTGACCCGACACAATTTTTTACTCTCGTGCGCACTGGTTTTGGCCAACGCCGCAAAATGCTTCGCCGAGTTTTGGCCGGCATCATCGCACCCGAAACATTTACCCGTGCCGACGTGTCACCCGAGGCCCGAGCCGAAGAACTTGATGTTCATGCATGGGGTCGTTTGTGTGTTGCTCAGCAAGACAAGTTGGTGGGCAAATGAACACGGCTAGTAATACGTCCGGCAACACTGCTGACAACTCGTCAATACTGATTGATGCTCCAGCAAAACTGACGTTGAGTTTGCGCGTTACTGGTGTGCGGGAAGACGGATTTCATCTCATTGACGCCGAGATGGTCACGCTCAACTTGGTTGACAAAGTTCGCATCACGCCCAATGAAGACGGGCTCAATTTTGATGGGCCGTTTAGCAGCGGAATTTCAACTGACTCAAGCAACTTGGTGAACCGCGCACTTGCGCTTGTAGGCCGCCGTGCACGGGTGCACATCGAGAAAAATATTCCGAGCGGTGGTGGGCTTGGTGGTGGCTCTGCAGATGCCGCAGCAATTCTGAAATGGGCTGGCTTTACCGATCTCGTGGCCGCATCACGACTCGGTGCCGATATTCCGTTTTGCATGATCGGTGGCCGTGCACGCGTGCAGGGCATTGGCGAAGTGATCGACATACTTCCGCCGGTGCATCGCGAAATCACGCTGGTCATTCCCCCGTTTGGCGTCTCGACGCCTGCTGTATATCGGGCATGGGACGACCTGGAAAAGGCTGGCAACAACACCACGAGCGATCAAAACCATCTGCAGCAGGCCGCACTTGTTGTCGAGCCAAGACTGCTTGAATGGCACGACAAAATTGCCCAAGCATGTGGACAAGCACCGATTTTGGCGGGCAGCGGGTCTACTTGGTGGCTCGACGGAGCGTTTTTAGAATTGGCAAAAGACCTGCCAAAAGCAACTGTTGTAGTAACACAGACTCGCTAGGCGGACCATCGGCCCATGCCAGCGATGACGAAATTACTTGCGGCGCTGGTGGCGGGTACGACGAAGCATCTTCTTGTGCTTCTTTTTGCGCATCCGCTTTCGGCGGCGTTTTACAAGTGATCCCATAACGCGAGACACGCTATCGGCAACAACACCAAAATCTACAATTTGAGTGAGTATCGTGTATCCGTCGCTCCGGGGTCGTTCAATGGCAGGACAACGGGTTTTGGTCCCGTATATAGGGGTTCGAGTCCTCTCCCCGGAACTCGAAAGTAGTCGTGGCTTTTTCGCCAGCAGCGTGTTCGTTCTACAATGGTTAAAACGGGCCCACAGCCTCATCGCCAGCGAGAGAGATCTATGAACAAAACGATCGACAAAGTCACGACGAAGCGGATGGCGCTCTACACGGGACGCACTCACCCAGTGCTTGCCCAAGAAGTTGCAGCACATCTCGAAGTGCAGTTGGGTGATGCCAACATTGTCGAGTTTGCAAACGGCGAGTTGCGTCCGCGCTTCGGCGAGAGCGTTCGCGGTGGTGATGTGTTCATCATGCAAACACATTGTTCATCAGAAGGTCGCAGCATCAACGACTCGATCATGGAACAACTGATCATGATTGACGCTGCGTATCGCGCGTCAGCGAAACGTGTTACTGCGGTGTGTCCTTTCTATGGATACGCGCGCCAAGACCGAAAATCTGATGGTCGCGAACCAATTACTGCGCGTTTGATTGCCGATTTGTTTAAGGCCGCTGGCGCAAAGCGCATGGTGTCAATTGACTTGCATAGCGGTCAGATTCAGGGGTTTTTCGAAGGCCCTGTTGACCACCTCACTGCAATGCCAGTGCTCGAAAAATATGTGCGCCAACATGCGCGCAACGAAGTTGTGATCGTGTCGCCTGACGCGGGTCGCGTAAAAGTTGCCGAACGTTTTGCACAACATCTTGCAGACATGAATGCCGACGTTGCATTCATCAACAAGCGTCGTCCAAAAAACACCACCAACGTTGCAGTAGCAAAAGAAGTGATCGGTGAAGTTGAAGGCCGCTTGTGCATCTTGGCCGACGACATGATCGACACGGGCGGCACCATTACGAGTGCGGCCGATTTGTTGATGGCCCGTGGCGCAACCGAAGTGTGGGCTATGGCCACACATGGAGTGCTCTCTGGTCCAGCCATCGAGCGACTCGAAAAATCTGTCATCAGCCGTGTGGTGCTCACCAACACGCTGCCACTGCCAAAAGAAAAACAGATCGCCAAGATTGAAGTACTTTCCGTGGCCAAGATCTTGGCCGATGCCCTCGCA
This sequence comes from Actinomycetota bacterium, assembly GCA_046049195.1. Lineage (GTDB taxonomy): Bacteria > Actinomycetota > Acidimicrobiia > Acidimicrobiales > Ilumatobacteraceae > UBA3006. The sequence goes on from JBJOEQ010000041.1 coordinate 5,507, forward strand.
GCGGTATTCGACGAGACCTCGGTAAGCGACCTGTTTGACGGCGAAAACCAGTCGTAATCGCTCG